>NZ_KV797736.1:0-22786 GCF_001809455.1 Corynebacterium sp. HMSC074C11 | reverse complement strand
CGTTGACGTCGGCGAGGTCATCGCTCGCGTTGGCGATGCAGGCGCCGCTCCGGCCGCCAACGAATCGGCTGAGGAAGAGGCCGAAGAGACATCTGCTGCAGTCGAGAAGGACGAGGAGCCAGTAAAGGCCAACGAGGAGACTGAGGAGAACTCCACTGACGTTGACGCTGGCGACGCCACCGACGTTGAGATGCCGGAGCTCGGCGAATCCGTCACCGAAGGCACCATCACCACCTGGCTGAAGAAGGTCGGCGACACCGTCGAGGTCGACGAGCCGTTGCTCGAGGTTTCCACCGACAAGGTCGACACCGAAATTCCGTCCCCGGTCGCAGGCACCCTGCTCGAGGTCCTCTACGACGAAGACGACACCGTTGACGTCGGCGAGGTCATCGCTCGCGTTGGCAGTGGCCAGCCAAAGAAGGCCGCACCAAAGAAGGAAGCTCCAAAGGCAGAGTCCAAGCCGGAGCCAAAGAAGGAAGAGCCGAAGAAGGAGGCTCCAAAGGCTGAGGCTCCGAAGGCTGAATCCAAGCCTTCCGCCAACAAGGACGTTCCTTACGTCACCCCGCTTGTTCGCAAGCTGGCTGACAAGCACGGCGTTGACCTGACTAAGGTCCAGGGCTCTGGGATTGGCGGCCGCATTCGTAAGCAGGATGTTCTGCGCGCTGCCGAGGGAGGCCAGGAGACTGCTGCTGAGTCCGGCTCCAACTGGTCCACCAAGGGCGTTCGCCCTGAGCTCGCTGAGCTGCGCGGCACCACCCAGCGTGTCAACCGCATCCGCGAGATTACCGCTGCCAAGACCCTCGAGTCTCTGCAGACTTCCGCACAGCTGACCCAGGTCCACGAGGCAGATATGACTGCCATCTGGGATCTGCGCGCTACTAAGAAGGCTGAGTTCGAGAAGAAGCACGGCGCGAAGCTGACCTTCCTGCCATTCTTTGCAAAGGCAATCGTTGAGGCTCTGGTCAGCCACCCGAACGTCAACGCTTCCTGGAACGAAGAGACCAAGGAGATTACCTACCACGAGCAGGTCAACCTGGGTATCGCTGTCGATACCGAACGTGGTTTGCTCTCCCCGGTCATCCACGACGCTCAGGATATGTCCCTGCCGGAGCTGGCTGCTGCTATCGCGGACATCGCAGACCGCGCTCGCAATAACAAGCTGACCCCGAAGGACCTGTCCGGCGGCACCTTCACCATTACCAACATTGGCTCCGAGGGCGCCTTGACCGACACCCCGATTCTGGTTCCGCCACAGGCTGCAATGGTCGGCACCGGCGCGATTAAGAAGCGCGCAGTAGTCGTCACCGAGAATGAGGCAGATGCCATTGGCATTCGTGCCATGGTCTTCCTGCCAATTACCTACGATCACCGCCTCATCGACGGCGCTGATGCAGGTCGCTTCATGACGACCGTTGTTGACCGCCTCGAGGTTGCTAACTTCGAATCGGATCTGCAGCTCTAAGCAGCCTACTCCCCTCCTGGGGTGGTAGCGCCGCGGAAATATCTAGCTGGCTTGCTAGCAGGAGGTTCCACCTCTTCCCTGCCCGCGTTAGTCGCACTTTGCGACTGACGCGGGTATTTCTTTTTCCGCATTCGTTCCGCAGTTGAACCTAATCAGCGATTCCTTCAAATGCGCAGCCACCCTCTTCTTGGCTAGTACTCAGATTTCGCGTAGCCACACATAGCTAACTCCATCGGCACAAAGAATTTACGCGCTGTTATTGCGCCATTAAGCCATTAGCGAACAACGGGAGGGTCTAGCCGAAAGCAAAGCCGCAAGTAGCAAATGTGCATACTTCTTGTACTGCCGAAATGCGAAAACGCCACACACCCACGCACTCAGTTTCGGCTATCGCTTCCAGCTACGCCAACGAGAGCCATAGATAGCGATAATTAAATTCATTATTTGTTAACCTAGTCGTCATCTAGTTAGCAATTAGCCTTTACCAATCTAAGAAATCATTAGACAGCAGGCTTCTTTGGCGTGCCTATTTTTGCTCTCTGTACGTAACTTAGAAAGGTGGAGCATGTCCTCGGCTCCAGCGAATACTAGTTCGTCGACCGGGACCACATCGTCTGAGCAATCGAGCTCCTCAGATAAGTGGTGGCATCTCTTCTTCGGCGGGCTTCTCGCAATCAACATCGTAATTTTTGCCTTCTGGGCTTATGACTTCGTCGGCCCGCAGGCAAATACGGCAATTCTTCTGATTACCATCGCGTTCGCCGTCTTCATGGCATTCAATATCGGCGGTAACGACGTTGCTAACTCCTTCGGTACTTCAGTCGGTGCCGGCACCCTGAGCATGAAGCAGGCGCTAGTTGTCGCTTCAGTCTTTGAGGTTTCGGGCGCCGTCCTCGCAGGTGGCGAGGTTACTGACACCGTCCGTTCCGGCATTGTGGACCTGAATGCGATCCACGGTTTGGACCCGATGGAGTTCGCCTTCATCATGATGTCCGCGCTTCTTGGCGCGGCAGTGTGGCTCCTCGTTGCCACCCGCATGGGTTGGCCAGTTTCCACTACCCACTCCATCGTCGGCGGTATCGTTGGTGCCGCACTGACGGTCGGTTTCATCACCGGCAAGGGTGGCTGGAGCATGGTCCAGTGGGATCAGATCGGCCAGATTGCAATTTCCTGGGTTCTCTCCCCGCTCCTTGGTGGTATGGTCGCGTTTCTCCTGTTCGGCGGCATTAAGAAGTCGATTCTCGTCTATAACGACAAGGCTTCTCAGCAGCTGCAGGCCATCCACCAGGAAAAGGCCGATCTTAAGGCTCAGCACCGTGAAGAGTTCGAAAAGCTGCCTGAGCACGAGCAGATCTCTTACACCAACGCGATGCTTCGCGACGCGACGACGATGCGCGACGCCGACTGGGAGCGGAATGACCTGGAGTCTGACTACTTCCGCAAGCTCGTTGACATCGAGTCCAAGGTTGATGACGTCCGCGCTCACCGCGCGCTAGAAGCCTGGGTTCCAGGCCTGGCCGCATTGGGCTCCGTCGTCATCTCCGCGATGATGCTGTTCAAGGGGCTCAAGAACCTGCACCTGGGCCTGTCCGGCCTGGACAATTTCCTGATTATGGGCATGATTGCCACCGCCGTGTGGCTCGCCGTTTACATCTTCGCCCGCACTTTGAAGCGCCAGGACCTCGACCGCTCGACCTTCCTGCTGTTCAGCTGGATGCAGGTCTTCACCGCTTCTGCGTTCGCTTTCTCCCACGGTTCGAACGACATCGCTAACGCACTTGGCCCGTTCGTGGCAATTCTGGATGTTCTCCGTACCAACGAAATTTCTTCTGAGTCTGGTGTTCCGCTGGCAGTCATGGCCACAATGGGTGTCGCTTTGATTTCCGGTCTGTGGTTCATCGGTCGCTACGTTATTCAGACTGTCGGTTCCGGCTTGACTAAGATGCACCCGGCGTCGGGCTTCGCCGCAGAGCTCTCTGCTGCTGTGGTCGTTATGATCGCTTCCCTGTTGGGTCTGCCGGTTTCTTCCACCCACATTCTGATTGGTGCTGTTCTCGGTGTCGGTATCGTTAACCGCGCCGCTAACTGGAACCTGATGAAGCCGATTGGTCTGGCCTGGGTTATCACTCTGCCGGCTGCTGCAGCTATCTCGGCAATTACCGTTTCCATCCTGCGCGTCGTCTTCGGCTAAACCCAACAAGAGCACGCCACTTTCGCCCCGGCGGTCACTTTCTAGTGACCACCGGGGTATTTTTGTGGCTGGTGCTATCCAAGTAACAAGAAAACTAAGGCCCACAGAAATTCGGCGTATCCTATAGGCCACCATGACTGCCCCAAGAAAACCTTTTACTCGCGCAGATAAATCCATTCGAGACTCTAGCTCCGACATCGAGATTCAGCACCTGGGTCTTGTCGACTACGAAGAGACCTGGCACCTACAGGCAGACCTTGCTGCCAAGCGTGCGAAAGACCTGATTCCAGATCAGATTCTCGTGCTCGAGCACCCGAGTCTTTACACAGCAGGAAAGCGCACCCAGCCCGAGGACCGCCCTACCAATGGGTTGTCGGTCGTCGATGTCGACCGCGGGGGCCGCATCACCTGGCACGGCCCGGGCCAGCTTGTGATGTATCCCATCATCAAGCTCGCTCAGCCGGTCGATGTGGTGGACTACGTCCGCAGACTGGAAGAAGCCCTCATTCAAACCGTTCGCCGGGCTGGCATCGCAGCTGCTGGCCGCATCGATGGCCGCTCGGGGGTATGGATTCCCGCATCAAACGGAATTAGCGACCGAAAGATTGCGGCACTGGGAATCCGCGTGACTCATGATGTGACCATGCACGGACTGAGTCTGAACTGCGACAACTCTATGGAGTTCTACAACTACATCATCCCGTGTGGCATCTCCGATGCTGGAGTGACCACCCTATCCCGGGAGCTTGACCGAGATGTTAGCGTGTCAGAGATGACAGAGTCGCTTCTGGCGGATTTACAAGATGCTTTGGAAGGCCGTCTGACCGTTGCCGACCATTCCTTTGGCTCCGCGCCCGACCCCACGAAGGGCCTGCCACACCGGGTGAAGCACAACTCCACTACCGGCATATTCGAGTACTCATCAACAAACAAGTAGGGTGAAACTGTGACTGTTAAGCCAGAAGGACGTAAGTTACTGCGCGTCGAGGCACGAAATGCCGAGACCCCTATCGAAAACAAGCCACGGTGGATCCGCAACCAGGTTCGCCCGGGCCCCAGCTATAAAGACATGAAGAGCCGTGTCTCGGGCGCCTCCCTGCACACAGTTTGTCAGGAGGCTGGCTGCCCAAACATTCACGAATGCTGGGAAGACCGCGAGGCCACCTTCCTTATCGGCGGCGACAAGTGCACCCGCCGCTGCGACTTCTGCCAGATTAACTCTGCCAAGCCGGATCCCTTGGACAAGGACGAGCCGCGCCGTGTCGCCGAGTCCGTCCGCGAGATGGATCTTCGCTACGCGACCATCACCGGTGTCGCCCGCGACGACCTGCCCGACGGCGCATCCTGGCTCTACGCAGAGACATGCCGACAGATTCACGAGCTCAACCCGAATACGGGGGTCGAGCTCCTGGTCGACGATTTCCGTGGCGACGAATCCGCCGCACAGCAGGTCTTCGATGCCAAGCCCGAGGTTTTCGCCCACAACTTGGAGACGGTGCCGCGCATCTTCAAGCGCATCCGTCCAGCATTCCGCTACGAGCGCTCCTTGGAACTCATCACTCGTGCTCGCGAAGCTGGGCTGGTTACCAAGTCCAACCTCATCCTGGGCATGGGCGAAACCTACGACGAAATCATCTCCGCTATGGAAGATTTGCACGGAGCCGGCTGCGACATCCTGACAATTACGCAGTACCTCCGGCCCACCCCGCTGCACCACCCAATTGACCGTTGGGTCAAGCCGGAAGAGTTCGTCAAACTCTCCAAGGCTGCCGAAGAGATGGGCTTCGCTGGCGTCATGTCAGGACCGCTAGTCCGTTCCTCTTACCGCGCTGGACGGCTCTACGCCCGCGCGCTGGCGCACCGCGGTCAGGAGCTGCCTGAGCATCTCTCCGCGCTTGCCGACGACGGCGGCAGCGACCTCGCCCTGCAGGAGGCCTCAACCCTACTCGACCGCTATGGCGCATCGGAAGATACGCCAGTCACTTCGGCTATTCCGGCTTCCTAGAGGCCTGACGGCCTCAGCGCCGTCGTAAAGCGAAACGGCGCTACGGCGCGGTCTATTGCCTAAAACTACATCGCATGCCCTAAAGTTGGTGATTATGGCGACCAATGATGCGAAAGAAATGAAGAAGGCGAACCGCGCCGCCAAGCGCGCTCAGCGTAAGCAGACCCGTAGCCAGATGTGGCAGGCGTTTAAGCTGCAGCGCTCGCGGGACAACAAGCTCGTGCCGTACATGGCACTGGGCTTCTTCGGTCCAATTATCCTTCTGTTATTGCTTGGCCTGCTCATTGGTGGAGTCTGGCCCTGGGTTCTGACGATTATTGGTATTTCGATCGGCTTTATGGTCGCGATGTACATCTTCTCCAAGCGTCTTGAGGCTTCCTTCTACACAGAGGCAGAAGGCCAGGCCGGTGCTGCGGCGTGGACGCTGGACAATATGCGTCAGGGCGTTGGCTATGTCTGGCACGTCAAGACCGGTGTTGTCGCTAATCAGCACATGGATGCTGTTCACCGTGTTATTGGTAACGCCGGTGTTGTGCTGGTCGGTGAAGGTGACCCGAACCGCGTCAAGCAGATGATTGCTCGTGAGAAGAAGTCGCTGGCACGCATTGCGGGCGAAGCTCCGATTTACGACATGATTGCTGGCAGCGACGAGGGGCAGGTCCCGCCAAAGAAGCTGCAGCGCGAACTCATGCGTCTGCCGCGCAACCTGAATAAGGATCAGGCCAATGCTTTGAATGAGCGCATCCAGTCGATGGACCGCATTCGCGATGCGCGCGCGAACATGCCCAAGGGGCCGATGCCGAAGGGAGCTAACCCACAGGCCGGCATGAACCGTCGTGCGCGCCGTGCCGCAAATCGCGGCAAGAAGCACTAGAGGCTTAGCTAGGTTTCACCAGAGCCAGTTGCTCGGGCAACCCGACGAGGGACAACCTAGGTTGAAGCAGAAAAAAGGGGCTTTCGGGCCCCTTTTTTTGTGCTCTAAAGCTTTAAAACGAAGTCCAAAACCACGACTTCAAACACAGTTATTGATGTCTTGTTGAAGTGATTACTCTCACTTATCACGCCGTCAGCAAAGGTTATATCCTTGCTGAAAACAATGCTTAATGAAGATTACTGCTAGTTGTGCCACCATGGGATATGTGCAACTCTTGGCTGAAAATGAACTCTTAGCGCTTCTAGTGATTTTGTTTCTTGGCCTGGCAATTGGCCAGATCAAGATCTTCGGCTTCAAGCTTGGCGTGGCTGCCGTCCTCTTCGTCGGCCTTATCCTCGCGACCATTGAGCCGGAAATTCAAATCTCCCCGCTGATTTACATCGTGGGCCTGGCATTATTCGTCTACACCATCGGGTTGGAGGCGGGCCCCGAATTCTTCAGCTCGTTACGCTCACGCGGTATCAAGCACAACTTATTCGGCATTGGTGTGCTCGCAGTTGTCACTATCGAGTCTTTCTTGCTAATCAAGTTTTTGCCTATCGACCCGGTGGAGGGCGCAGGTGCCTTCACAGGCGCCCTGACCAACACCCCGGCTATGGCAGCAATCGTCGATGCTCTTCCTAGCCTCATTTCGGATAAGGGCGAGCTGGCCGCTGCCCACGATATGCCGGTGATTGGTTACTCCCTGGCCTACCCAATCGGCGTGCTGGCAGTGATTGCCTCAATCGGTATTATGTCGAAGGTCTTCCGCGTCGATCACGACCAGGAAGCTATTGACGCAGGTGTCGCCGCGCTTCCGCTGCATACTCGGGACATCAAGGTCCTCAAGAACGACCTGCCGTCCATCACTGACCTTCCGTCGAAGTTCGGTTTGGACATCACGGTTTCACGCATCGAGTATAAGGGCCACCTCTACATTCCATCTCCGGGTGACACTGTCTCCGTCGGCGATATTATTTCCGTCGTCGGTACAGAGGAAGAAATTGCTCGTGCCGCCGAGTACATTGGCGAGCTTATGCCAGGTGATCCGACACACGACGGTCGCCTGGACTTCCGTCGCATCTTCGTCTCCGCATCTGACGTGGTGGGCGTACCCATTGCGGAGCTTCAGACTCGCATGGACGGCATGATCATTACGCGTATTCGCCGCGGCGACCACGACATCGTCGCGGAACCAAACATGCGCCTCGAGCTTGGCGACCGCGTCCGCGTGGTTGCACCACCAGAGAAAATCAAGGACGCAACAAAGTTCTTCGGCGACTCTTACAAGAAGCTTTCCGACGTCAACCTCTTGCCTCTCACCCTTGGGCTTACGCTGGGTGTATTGGTCGGTCTCATCAAGATTCCGCTTCCGGGCGGCAGCTCGCTAGCCTTGGGATCCGCTGGTGGTCCACTGGTTGTGGCGCTGATTCTAGGTGCTGTTGGTCGCACTGGCCCGTTGGTTTGGCCTATCCCCTACTCGGCCAACCTGGCGTTCCGCACCATGGGTCTGGCACTGTTCCTGGCTGGTATCGGCACTACTGCTGGTAAGGGATTCCAGGCTGCGTTGTCTGACCCGGCATCACTGACAGTTCTGGGCCTTGCCGCCATCATCGCCTTTAGCTCCGCACTGTTGACCCTCATTGTCGGTCACCGCGTGCTGAAGATTCCGTTCGGTCAAACTGCGGGTATCCTCTCGGGCTTGCAGACTCACCCGGCAGTGCTCTCATACGTCAACGACCAGGCCAAGAACGAGTTGCCGGCAATGGGATACACAACGGTGTATCCGATGGCCATGATCATGAAGATCATTCTCGCCCAAGTCCTGGTCGTGTTGGTGCTATAGCGCTAACCCAAACAGCGCTACCCCAAAATAACTGCCGTGCCAGTGGCGCGGTCGTGCATGCCGCGCATATCCGAGTCGGTGATTGCTGGCGGCAGTAGGAAAAGAGTAAGCAAGCTGCGGAAGAAGGCACGAACAAAGCCGACTCGCTCGCCGGGCTTGTCCACGCGAGCGACGCCCATCTTCATCATCCACTGCCCCGGAGTGCGGGCGAACAGCCAAACCGACACCGTGCCAATAATGAGGAAGACAACTGGCGTATAGGTCGCAAGGAATGACTGCCAGGCGATAAACGAATCTCCGAACTGGTCAATTTGCTCCTCGCTCGGGCCGAAGAACATCGAAAAAGCGCCGGCAATCATCAGGGAAATGATCCAGTCAATGAGAATGCCGCCGACGCGACGCATCAGCGTCGCTTGCGAGCCTGGGCCATCGGGGGCAAGACCCAACGCCTGGCCGGGATAGTCCGAGAGTTTGTCCGGATTATCGAACTCTCCCGGAATCTGAGGGCCATCTAGCCAACTGTGCTTTTCTTCCATGGATTCATAGTCTAATGCAGTAATCCGGCTATCAAATCACGGGCTGGGACAGCCACTCAGCCTACGCGGGGGTAATCCGGGGGCGATGTTGCGTCGCCTTTTCCATTTTCTTATCAGCATGGGAGCTAAAGGCTCGTCGTAAAGCATGTGTGACGCGAATGCGCAGGGTATTGCCGAGTTTCCACAAACAGATAACCCGCTCCCTATTTGCGTAACCCATTCCGTATTGGTGAATTCCTCACGCGCCATGTCAGAAATTCGTGGTTCTAATTCCAGAATGAATGCGTGGTTCGTTAAGCTTAAAGGCGTCAACCGGCCAGTCCTTGACAGCGCGGCAGGTGCACGAAACATCGTGCAAGAATTCCCTGCTGTGTACTAAACAAGGCCAACTAAGGAGACCGCACATGTCCTTCAAAACTCCCGAGGAAGTAGTCGCATATATCAAGGAAGAGGGCGTCGAGTTCGTAGACGTCCGCTTCACGGATGTTCCCGGCATCGAGCAGCACTTCACCATCCCGGCATCCGCATTTGACGAGGACGCGATGGCCGAAGGCCTGGCATTCGACGGTTCCTCGATTCGTGGTTTCACTTCCATCGACGAGTCCGACATGGCTCTGCTGCCCGACCTGAGCACGGCGCGCATTGACCCGTTCCGCAAGGCGAAGACCCTGAACGTCAAATTCTTCGTCCACGATCCGTTTACCCTCGAGCCGTTCTCCCGCGACCCGCGTAACGTCGCCAAGAAGGCGGAGGAATACCTCATCTCCACCGGCATCGCCGACACCTGCTTCTTCGGCGCCGAGGCGGAGTTTTACATCTTCGACAACGTCAAGTTCGAGACCGACACCAACCGCGGCTTCTACGAAGTTGATTCCATCGAAGGCTGGTGGAACCGCGGCAAGGACCAGAACCTGGACGGCTCTGCAAACCTGGGTTACAAGACTCGCCTGAAGGGCGGCTACTTCCCTACCGCTCCGTACGACCACTACCAGGACCTGCGCGACAAGATGTGCCTGAAGCTCGCTGATGCCGGCTTCGACCTGGAGCGCGCCCACCACGAGGTCGGCACTGGTGGCCAGCAGGAGATCAACTACAAGTTCAACACGATGTTGCACGCTGCAGACGACCTGCAGACCTTCAAGTACATCATCAAGAACACCGCCTGGGAAGAGGGCAAGTCCGTCACCTTTATGCCGAAGCCGCTGGCTGGCGACAACGGCTCGGGCATGCACGCTCACCAGTCGCTGTGGAAGGACGGCAAGCCGCTGTTCCACGATGAGGCCGGTTACGCAGGCCTGTCGGACATTGCTCGCTGGTACATCGGCGGCATCCTGCACCACGCAGGTGCGGTACTGGCCTTCACCAACCCGACCCTGAACTCCTACCACCGCCTGGTCAAGGGCTTCGAGGCTCCGATTAACCTGGTCTACTCGCAGCGCAATCGCTCTGCCGCTGTTCGCATTCCGATCACCGGCTCCAACCCGAAGGCAAAGCGCATCGAGTTCCGCGCCCCGGATCCGTCGGGCAACCCGTATCTTGGTTTCGCCGCCATGATGATGGCCGGACTGGACGGCGTGAAGAACCGCATCGAGCCGCACGCTCCGGTCGACAAGGACCTTTACGAGCTCCCGCCGGAGGAAGCCGCCGACATCCCGCAGGCTCCAACCTCTCTCGAGGCCGCGCTCGAGGCTCTGCGCAACGACCACGAGTTCCTGCTCGAGGGCGATGTCTTCACCGAGGACCTCATCCAGACCTACATCGACTACAAGTACGAAAACGAGATCGAGCCGGTTCGCCTTCGCCCGACTCCGCAGGAATACGAAATGTACTACGACTGCTAGAGTTTTCGCTTCACGACGACCACAGCGAGCAGCACCCATTGCTCCTCATGGCCGCCCAATGAGCTTGTTAGATGCCGCCTGACCACAGTTAATGTGGCCAGGCGGTTTTTCGTTGCGGCCATGCTGGCTGCGGGTGCCTGGGCCCGCATACGCGCGCATATGTGAGCACGAATTTGTGCGCGATTCCGGGCCACTTCCCTGAACAGGACCATATACCACCACAAAAGGGCCGCACCTCCTGCACGAGTAGAGTCGCGCACTCTCCTCCCCGGTCTTATCGATGCAATATTCACTTGTCGATGCGCTATAGCGTGGCCATATGTGAACAGCGTATCGACAAGTGACAGGGTGGGGAGAACACCGTGCGCATAAGAGCCGGACAGTTGTCGAGAAGTGACGAAAAATCGTCGACAAGTGAAGGAAAATCATCGATAGGTGCCAGAAAATTGGCCATAAGTGCGAGGGTGGCGCTAGGGAGAACGCGAGGGACGAATGCGGGGGCGGCTACCAAGGGTGGATTCGGTGGTCGCTTCAATGGCGCAGGCGTGAAGTAGTACGGCTCCAATGCCGATAACCGCCAGAAGGACCTGCCACGTTCGATCCACCTGTTCATTCTCAACGATGCAGTTACGGGTGCACCAAAGGCTGTCATGTCGGCAAACCTCCTTTCGGCATACCGCACTGGCGCTGTCCCGGGTGTCGGAGTCAAGCACCTGGCCGTCGAAGATGCCGAGGTCGTTGGCATCATTGGCCCGGGTGTTATGAGCCGCACCATTCTCGGCTCTGCTATGTCGCAGCGTCCGAGCATTAAGGAGGTCAAGGTCAAGGGCCGTTCCCAGGCTTCGACTCAGAAGGCTGTCGATTGGATCAAGAACGAGTTCCCGCAGCTTGAAGAGGTCCGTATCGTCGAGACCGAAGAAGAGGCCATCCGCGACTCCGACATCCTTATCGCCGGCACCTCGACTTCCTCCGATGGTCCGTCCGGTTTCCCGTACTTCAAGAAGGAGTGCTTGAAGCCCGGCGCGCTGCTGCTCATGCCGGCCGCTGCACGCCTCGACGACGACTTCGTGCGTTCCGACGACTGCAACCTCGTCGTTGACTACACCGGCCTGTACGAAGAGTGGTTCAACGAAAACGGCCCAGACGTGACCTATGAGCGCTTGCTCGGTATTCCGGGTAACCGCTGGTGGGACATGAAGGAAGAGGGCACTCTTCCCGCCGAGAAGCTTGTCAACATTGGCGATATCGCCTCCGGTAAGGCTCCGGGACGCCAGAACGACGAGGAAATCTTCTGCTACTCCATCGGAGGCATGCCAGTCGAGGACGTCGCCTGGGCCACCGATGTCTACGACAACGCCCTGACAAAGGGCATCGGCACCAAGCTGAACCTGTGGGATGTTCCACTGCTGAAGTAGCTGACGCGGACTGTGTGGGCTCGATTAACCATGAGGTCGAGCGCCACCTCAACGCTCCACCCCACGCACAAACAAGCCGCACAATTTCATAGTGACCAGCAAGTTCGACAAGACGACCAACAAGCTCAACAAGCTAGACGCGAAGTAGGCGAGTTTTACCAATGGGTAAGTTCAGACCCAGCAGTGACCAGACAACTCCGGAAGGGATCCAACGATTCATCCGGGACAATGACATTCGCTGGGTAGACGTCCAGTTCACCGACGTTCCCGGCATCGAACAGCACCTGACCGTTCCGGTATCCGAGTTTGATGAGGACTCAGCCTATGAGGGCCTCGCCTTCGACGGATCGTCCATTGCGGGTTACACCTCGGTGGATAACTCCGACATGATGCTGCTGCCCGACCTGGACACGGCTTTCATCGACCCGTTCCGCAAGTCGAAGACGCTGAACATGAAGTTCTTCGTCCACGACCCGCACACCCGCGAGCCGTTTAGCCGCGACCCGCGCAATATTGCCCGTAAGGCCGAGAACTACCTGAACGAACTGGGCTTCGCCGATACCTGTAATTTCGGCGCTGAGGCAGAGTTCTACATCTTCGACTCCGTCCGATACGACGCCACTTCGAACAAGTCATTCCACGAGGTGGACTCGGTTGAGGGCTGGTGGAACTCCGGTGTGAAGGTAAACCCGGACGGATCGCGCAACCTCGGCCACAAGGTACGCACCAAGGGTGGCTACTTCCCTACTGCTCCGTATGACCATATGCAGGATCTTCGTGACGAAATCGGTGAGCACCTGCAGGATGTTGGCTTCCATGTTGAGCGCTCTCACCACGAGATGGGCTCGGGTGGCCAGCAGGAGATTAACTACCGTTTCAATACTCTGCTGCACGCCGCCGATGACATGCAGACTTTCAAGTACGTGGTGAAGAACACCGCCAAGTTCAACCAGAAGTCCGCTACCTTCATGCCGAAGCCGTTGGCTGGCGATGGCGGCTCTGGTATGCACATCCACCAGTCGCTGTGGAAGGATGGTAAGCCGCTGTTCCACGATGAAAACGGTTACGGTGGCCTGTCGGACATGGCGCGCTACTACATTGGCGGCATCCTGAAGCACGCCGGCGCAGTCCTGGCTTTCACCAACCCGACGATGAACAGCTACCACCGTCTGGTTCCGGGATTCGAGGCCCCCGTCAACTTGGTCTACAGCCAGGAGAACCGCTCGGCTGCCATCCGCATCCCGATTACCGGCGCAAACCCGAAGGCCAAGCGCATCGAGTTCCGCGCTCCGGACCCGTCGGGCAACCCGTACTTGGCTTTCACCGCCGTAATGATGGCTGGTCTCGACGGCATCAAGAACCGCATCGAGCCGGGCAAGCCGATTGACAAGGACCTCTACGAGCTGCCGCCAGAGACACTCAAGGATGTTCCCACCGTCCCGCATTCGCTGGAGGGTGCCCTCAACGCACTGGAGGAGGACCACGAGTTCCTGCTCGCCGGTGACGTCTTCACAAAGGACCTCATCGACGCGCACATCCGCTACAAGTTCGAGCACGAGATTATGCCGGCACGTCTGCGCCCGACAACGCAGGAGTTCGAGCTCTACTACGACTGCTAGCACTCGCCCAGTAAAACTCGCTTGACGACGCCCACACCGCTACCCCACCTAACCGTCTTGGGGTAGCGGTGTTTTTAGCTGGGGCATGCTGTTTTAGTCGGAACATTTAGTGAACATTTAGTAGAGCTAGCACCACTGCGAACTAAACGGATTAGGGCTACCCTTGATAAGTATGAACAACAAGTCACTGACCCGTTCCACCAATAACAAAATGGTTGCCGGTGTGCTCGGTGGGTTCGCTGAGTATTTCAACTGGGATGCGACTTTGCTGCGCGTTATATTTGTCGCGTCTTTCCTGATGCCGGGCCCGCAGTTTCTTCTCTACATTGCAGCATGGATTATCATGCCGAAGGAAACTTACGTATAAGCGCAATCAACCGGAAATACCTAAATATCCATACCTCGGAGTATTTATCTAATGAGCGACGCCGCTCCCGAAAGATCCACCAAGAAAATTTACCGCTCGCGTAATGACCGCCTCCTCGGTGGCGTCCTCGCAGGAATTGCGGAAAGCCAAGGTTGGGATATCACTTTCACGCGAATGGTCTATATCATCCTCCCCTGCGTTGGATCGATGCTTGGCTGGAAGATTGGCGCTGGATTCCTAGCTCTTTACCTTTTGGCATGGTTCGTCCTGCCAGATGGCAAGTACACGCTTGACGACGATGCCCGCGGCTCCAACCCCACGGGGAAAGAAAATAAGCAATAAACATCAAGCTTAATAAGATTGATACCTTTCCGTTACTCGCAACGCCCTCACCAGCACTATTCCAATTTCGCAATCACGTAAATTCGGTAACAAATAGTGCATAAAGTACACAGATTCACGCAGTTTGACTTGCACAAGCCTCAGAATTACCTAGTGTTCTTTCTGTAGGGCTTTGAAGCCACACCATCTTCCAATGCCTGATATTCGAAAGAATTGTCGTTTTCTCTTTGAATTTAATATCGGGCAAATAGTGGAACATGCCAATAATTGAATAGGTAACTTAGTTAGCTCTCAAGAAAGTGGTTTGAAATGCAGAACAAGAAGATGACCCGTATCGCTACCGCAATCGTCGGCTCCGCCGCTCTTCTCGGCGGCCTGGCTGCATGTTCTTCCGATGATGCACAGGATGCTGCTAACAACGCCAAGGATCAGGCTGGCCAGGTAGCAACCGACGCCACTGATAAGGCTGGCGACGCTATGGACGGCGCTAAGGACAAGGCCGGCGACGCTGCTGACGGCGCTAAGGACAAGGCTAACGAGGCTATGAACGGTCTGGGTCTGGGCGACGCTGCTGGCGAGGATGTGGCAGAATCTGACCTGCCTGAGTCCATCACCGAGGCAGCTTCTTCCTTCACCTCCCCGTACGGTACTGAAGCTGGCGAGTTCAAGTCCGCTAAGAAGGCCGGCGACGCAGTTGCCGCTGAATACGAGAATGTCACCTTCGTTGAGTCCCCGGAGACCAACGGTGCACAGCCACTGATTGGTAAGATTCGCGAGACTTGGGTCTCCAACGGTGCACTGGAAAACGAGATTGGTCTGCCGACCGCTCCGGAGTCCGAGATTGAAAACGGCTGGGAGCAGCCGTTCACTAAGGACACCATGAAGTGGACCTCTGAGGACGGCCAGAACTACTCCGACTCTTACGAGAACAAGTAGTTCTACACGAACCGAAAGATTTTGAGCGTGCCGGGTGGCACGCTCATTTTCTTTCCCTAGCTAGTCACATTCCCCACTCACCTAGTTTCCCCCTCGCCTAGTCAAAAACGCCAGATGCACCGCGCCGATGTGCGCCAACAATGTTGATATCGACAATCCCCACGGCAGCCATTGATGCAAAGACCGTGGTGGGGCCTACGAACTTAAAACCGGCATTCTTCAATGCCTTGGCAAGCGCCTTGGACTCCTCGGAGAAGCTGGGAACCTCTTCGATTGAACGTGGCTCCGGAGACTTCTCCGGTTTAAACGACCACATCAGCTCGGCTAAGCCGCCGTGCTCACGCAGAGCAATAGTCGCCTCGGCGTTATTGATTACTGCGGTTATCTTCCTGCGATTCCGAATGATCCGTTCATCATTCATCAATCTTTCGACATCTTCGTCATCGAAATCAGCAACCGCATCGGGGTCAAAGTTCGCAAAGGCTTGCTGAAACGCGGGCCGCTTCTTCAGAACTGTCTCCCACGACAGTCCTGCCTGAAATACTTCCAGGCTGAGCCGTTCGAATAGTCCTTGCTCATCACGCACCGGCATCCCCCACTCGGTATCGTACTATTCTCTCAGCAGCTCGCTGTGAGCCGCCCACGCCGGTCGAGCCAATTCATCCTCACCGATGATGAGCCCATTGTTTTCCGTGTAGTCCGATCCAATTTTCATCAGTCTTTCCAATCCCCCAATTCCGGTTTGATTTAACTGCGCGTCGCAGCTGTTAATCCTCGTGGTTCTGTTGACGCCCAACCAGAGCGCCAAACACCAGATCGAGTGTCGGTGTTTCCACTGACACCTTCTGCCCCATCCTGCGGATTGCGCCAATCTGGGCATCGAGCTCATTGGCAAGCCCCGCGGTGTAGTCACGCTGCATCGACGAGGTGTTGTCGTACCCCTGAGCATCAGTAAAGGCCAAGGTCCGCGACACGATGTCCTCTGGCAGCGCGACACCGCAGGCTCTACCAACTGCTTCAGTTTCTTCAAACATCCGCGTCAAGCTGTCGCGCATTTCCGAACGCAAGTAACCAATCGGACTATCAGCCAGGGCACCTAGTGCACCGAGGTTAGCCACGAACATCGCCTTTGCCCAGATATCGCCCCAGATATCCGGGAGCTGTTCGCCACCGAGCCCAGCCGTGTGCAATGCCTCGATAACTTCCCCGACCAGGTCATTAGTGGAGCCATCGAATGTGCCGATGCTCAGGCTCATCGGTCCTGGGCGGAAGGTGACTTCCGCAGGGCCAGTGTGAATAAAGAAACCGCGGATAACACCCGGGAACACCTTGTCCTCACCGAACCGCCCCGCTGCCAAATAAGGGATTTCCACCGAGTTATGGGTGGTCACTACCGCAGCTCCAGCCGGAACTTGTGGGAAAGGATCATTGCCCGGCAGCGCCTTGGTTGCCGCAATCACAACATCGACGCCGATGCCATCGGCAGTGAGTTCGTCCCAGTTGTCGGCTGCCTTAACGGGGATAGTGCTGCGTTCCCCGTGCTCGTCGATAAGCGTGAGCCCCGCCTCACGAATACGTGTCAGGGTCTTACCGCGGGCGAGAAAGACAACATCATAGCCCGCTTGCACGAGGCGACCGCCAAACCAGCCGCCCACTGCTCCTACACCTAAAACTCCAATCCTCATAGCTGCCACCTTACGACTTCCGTGTTGACCGCGAAGGAAGTTGCATGCGGTTGTCCACAGGAAATCCGGGCTGTCTCCAAATGTAAAATTTGGGCTTGAATTACTACCTTGCCAAAACTATGTAAAACGGAGTAGGGTCGAAATCAATAGATATCAACCCAGGGTTGTTACTCTTTTGAGGCAAGACCTGAGGCCCACAGTTTGTGGTGTCTCGGGTCTTTTTTGCGTTTAACGGCCCTGTTTACCGCGAAGGAAGGTCACGATGGGGTCGTCAAAAGATTCCAGCGCGAGGGCAATAGTTGAAAACCTCGGTGGACCCGGAAACATCACAAGCATGACGCACTGTGCGACGCGTCTGCGTTTTGAACTCGGTGATGTCTCCAAGATCAACGAGGACAAGATTGACAACGTGCCGGGCGTACTCGGCGTCGTTCACCAGGGCGACAATCGCTACCAGGTCATCTGTGGCGGTGGCGTCGAATCGATGTACACGGCAATTAAGCACCTACCGGAAATGAAGGGCGCCGGCGCGGTCGCCACTAAATCCGACGCAGATGTAAAGGCAGAGGCCCGTTCAAAGGCACGCGGCAAGTACGCGTGGCTGGACAACTTCTTCGAGTATCTCTCCGATTCCTTCCGCCCGATTCTGGGCGTGCTTCTGGGAGCCTCGCTAATCATCGCGATTGCGGCTGTACTCGACGCATTCGGAGTCGTTGATTTCCGCGCCGATGATAAGTCCGCTACTTGGATCTTTGTTGATGCCATGTGGCGCAGTGTCTTCTACTTCCTGCCAATCATGGTCGCCTACAATGCGGCGAAGAAACTACGGGTGGATCCATGGCTAGGTGCAGCCATTATGGCTGCACTGATGACGCCGGAGTTTATGAGCCTGAGCGATACTGAGCGCTTCCCCGACACTGTCCGGGAAGTCAACGAATCGCTGGGCACTGAGGCTTTCACCGCCAACATTTTTGGTCTGCCGATGCAGCTCAACGACTATGGTGGACAGGTCTTCGTACCGCTGATTATGGTCGCGATCCTGGCTGTGGTTTACCACAACTTGAAGAAGGTCTTCCCGGAAAACGTCCAGATGGTCTTCGTACCGTTTATCTCCATGCTGATCATGATTCCGCTGACCGCCTTCCTCATTGGCCCATTGGGCATCTGGCTGGGTAACGGTATCGGCGCAGGACTGGCATGGATGAACTCGCACGCACCGTTCGTGTTCGCAATTCTGATCCCGATGCTCTACCCGTTCCTGGTGCCGCTGGGCCTGCACTGGCCGCTGAATGCGCTGATGCTGGTCAATATCCAGACGCTCGGCTACGACTTCATCCAAGGCCCAATGGGCACCTGGAACTTCGCCTGCTTCGGCGCAACCGCCGGTGTGCTGGTTCTTTCCATGCGCGACCGCGACACTCAGATGCGCCAGACGGCAACCGGTGCACTCGCCGCTGGTCTCTTCGGTGGTATCTCCGAGCCGTCCCTCTACGGTATTCACCTACGCTTCAAGCGGATCTACCCGCGCATGCTGCTCGGCTGTTTCGCCGGTGGTCTGACCATCGCCATTCTTTCCGCTCCGTACGAGGGCGTCCAGACCAACGCGTTCGTCTTCACCTCGCTGCTGACCACCGTCGTGTTCAAGCCGATGTGGGTCTACGCCATCTCCATCGCCGTGGCATTCTTCGTCGCCATGTTCGCAATCATCCTCACCGACTACCGCACACCAGAGCAGAAGGCAGAGGCCGAGGCCGCACGCGCTGCAGAGCTTGACGACGAGCCCCGCGACGACACCCCACACGCTGCCTCCAGTGGCTCCGATTCCACTCCGGCGGAGGCTTCCGGTGACCCTGGTACCAACACCGAGGCTGTCGCACCGGCTGCCGCAGCAGCTGGCGTCGGTGGTGCCGCAACGGCCGTTGCTACCAAGCCTGTACAAGTACAGGCCCCAGTTGCCGGTGAGGTTGTCAACCTTGCCGATGCCGGCGACGCGGTCTTTGCCTCCGGTGCTCTCGGTGACGGTGTCGGAATCAAGCCGACCAGTTCCACCGTGGTCGCCCCCGTATCGGGCACGTTGATGACCGTGGCCAAGACCGGTCACGCCTTCGGCATTAAGACCGATGACGGTGTGGAGGTACTCGTCCACGTCGGTATTGACACGGTCAAGATGGCCGGTGAGGGCTTCGATGTCCAGGTTTCCAAGAAGCAGCACGTCCAGGCCGGCGATGTTCTTGCCGAAGTCGATTTCGACAAGGTCAAGGAAGCTGGTTACCCAACCACGACACTGATGACCATCACCAATACCAAGAAGCTGACCAAGGTTTCCCCGGTCGCCGGCATCTCCGTCCACGCCGGCGACACGGTCATCGAAGTTCAGCCATAATTGATTTCTAGAAGGCATACCGGCCTGAAATCCCTCAACTTATGGAGGAGTTCACGGTTACCGACATGGAAATCTTAAGAGTATTCAATAACAACGTGGTCCTGGCCAAGGACGCGGCCGGCGAGAAAATCATCACCGGCCGCGGCATTGGCTTCAAGGCCCGCCCGGGGCAGTCGGTTGATTCGAGCAAAGTTGTTCGAATCTTTGTCCCAGCGGAAGGCCGCGATCCGGACCATATTGCCACGATGCTCACAGAGATTCCGTTGGCCCACGTCACTCTTGTGACCGATGCGGTAACCGCGGCCGGTCTGCCGGAATCAATGACAAAGAACGCTTCCCTTCTTGTGGCGTTGGCCGATCACATTGGTTTCGCCATCATGAGGGCAGCTAACGGGCAGCGAGCTGATTACCCGCTGCTCGCGGAAGTCAGCCAACTTTATAGTGAAGAGTACGCGCAGGCGCAGGCCATTTTGTCGCATATCAATCGCGCTCTCAATGACCGTCGTATAGCGCCATTGCCCCGCTCAGAATCGGTGGCAATTACGTTACACCTGGTCAATGCTGGTTTTTCTACAGGCGATTTGAGCTTCACCTACACCATGACGGGCGTGCTGCAGCAGCTGCTCACAATCATTGAAAGTGATTTTGACATCACGCTGGAGCCAGAGACTGTCAATGTGGGACGCTTCATCACGCACCTGCGCTACCTGTTCGTCCGGATTGCCAAGCATGAGCAGTTGAAAGACCACTCCTCCGCTATTGGCCAGGCCATCCGTGACTCTTCCCCAGAGGCATATCGTTGCGCACAGCGCATATCCGCAGTCATTGAACTGCGTCTGGGGTCGGGGCTAACGGAAGACGAAATTTCCTACCTCACCCTGCACATTGCACGCATTGTGCAGGCAGCGGCTGTATCTCCCACCGCCTCCGGGGTTTCCCGGAGCATGCGCGACGTTGATGCTAAGCAAGCACCAGCGGGCGGCGCACCCGCGGTGGGGTGTACAGGCCCTGTGCCTGAGTCAGAGAATTCCACACACTCGACCCGAAAGGATTCAACCATGATTACTCGTACCGCTACCATCGGTTCCTCCGTAGGCCTGCACGCTCGCCCGGCTTCCCTGTTCACTCAGGCTGCTGCTGAGTACGACTACGACATTGTCATTTCCCTCGATGACGAAGAGGCCGATGCCGCTTCGATCCTGGAGGTCATGACCCTCGGCGCTAAGCACGGTGATGAAGTCACGCTGAGCTGTGAGGACGACTCCGCAGCTGCAGCTCTGGACGAGCTCGCTGCCATGCTCGAGCGCGACCTGGATGCCGAGTAAGCCCAGCTACAACACTCCTGGATAACACCACGGCACACCACGACCGACGGGTCTCCCCGCAGAGGTCCCGAAAAGGAGATCGGAAGCAATGAACGAGCAGCACACTGTCATCTATGGCATCGGTGTCTCGACCGGTACGGCCAGCGCTGAAGTAGTAAAGGTACTCCCCGCTCCGGGAGTTGATACCCAAGAGCCGTCGTCGACCGACCCTGTCGCCGATGGTGAGCGCGTCCGCGCAGCGATGGCCAACGTCGCAGAGTCGCTGAAGAAGCAGGCTGAGCATTCCAGCCCGCAGGCGCGTCCGATTCTGGAGGCCACTGCGCAACTGGCTTCCGATAGGGCACTCGCCAAGGCTGTGGTAAAGAAACTCAAGGCGGGCTCCGGCGTCACCCAGGCAGTTCACGATGCCGTTGAAGACTACGCGCAGCTCCTCTCAAGCCTCGGCGGCTACATGGCTGAACGTGTCACCGACCTCTACGATGTTCGCGACCGCACAATTTGCGAGCTGCGTGGCCTGCCAAAGCCGGGCGTCCCGGATGTCTCCACCCCCACTATTCTGCTTGCCGACGATCTCGCGCCCGCCGAAACCGTGGGGCTTGATCCCGAGTTGGTCGTAGGCATCGCCACCGCTGGTGGCGGGCCGACCAGCCACACGGCTATCCTCGCAGCTCAGCTGGGCATTCCGGCCGTCGTTAAGGCGAAGGGCGTCATGGAACTTGAGGCCGGTACCTTTGTCGCCATTGACGGTGGTGCCGGTGCGGTGATTGCGAATCCGACCGCCGATGAGGTCGCCGAGTTGGAAGAGCGCGCTCGTCGCCGGGAAGCCGCCCTGGCGCAGTCTGTGGGCGCAGGCAAAACCGCTGATGGTTACCCTGTGAATCTGCTGGCCAACATTGGTACGGCGGAAGATGGTGAGTCTGCAGCAGCGCAGGATAATGAGGGCACCGGCCTGTTCCGTACTGAGTTCCTTTTCCTCGACCGCGACAAGGCTCCGAGTTTGGAAGAACAAACGGAAACCTACACTCGTGTGCTGAAGGCATTCGGTGAGCGACGCGTGGTTGTGCGCACACTGGATGCGGGTGCGGATAAGCCGCTGAGCTTTGCCGACCTAGGCGAGGAAGAAAACCCGGCGCTGGGTCGCCGCGGACTGCGCCTGTCGCAGGCTCGGGAAGATTTGCTGGATACGCAGCTGGATGCACTCGCCGCTGCGTTTGATGCCACCGGCCGTAAGGCTGACCTGCGGGTTATGGCTCCGATGATAGCAACGGTCGAAGAAACAAAGTGGTTTGCGGACAGGGCGCGTGAGCGTGGCCTGCCGAAGGTCGGCATCATGATTGAGGTCCCCGCAGCAGCAATTCGCGCGAAGCAGCTGCTGTCCATTGTGGACTTTGCCTCCATTGGTACTAACGACTTGTCGCAGTACACTATGGCGGCCGACCGCATGCAGGGGGCTCTGGCGGATCTGCTTTCCCCGTGGCAACCAGCGGTACTGCAAATGATTAAGTCCGCATGCAAGGGCGGCAATGCTACCGGCAAGCCCATTAGTGTCTGCGGTGAAGCCGGCGGTGACCCGCTGCTGGCACTGGTCCTGGTGGGTCTCGGCGTGAGCTCGCTGTCCATGGCTTCCAAGAAGGTACCGGCCGTCCGCGCCGCTCTCCGCCTCCACGACCGCGCTACCTGCCAGCAGATGGCAGCGTACGCTGTCGATGCCGAGACTGCGGCCGATGCGAAGGCCGCAGTGACCGCGCTGGTGGATCCGAAGGTGAAGGATCTGCTGTAGAGCGACGGAATTATTATTGAGCCTGGCGCACACACGGTCAGCGTAAAAGTGTGTGCCAGGCTCTTTCTTTATTGGCGCATCGAACGATCACGAGCAGCGAACTTTCTGGGCTCTTCCGGTTTCGGAGTGCGTAGCGGGGT
>NZ_KV797735.1:0-699 GCF_001809455.1 Corynebacterium sp. HMSC074C11 | reverse complement strand
GCCCACTTTTGTTTTACCCACAAGTAAACAACATAAACTAACGTAAGTGTTTTTACGCTGTATCTTTTTGTCGGTATGTTTATTTCCATACAGCACTCTTGGTCGGCGCCGTTTTAATTGCCTGAACCAGTCAGCTGTATCTTGGAAATCATGCGTGTGGGAATCGTGACTGGAGCATCTCGGGGCATAGGTGCCGTCTTCGCCGATAGGCTCGGGCAGCTACGTCCAGACCTAGATGAAATCTGGTGTATCTCTCGTAGCTACAACGATGATCCTTCCAGCGAGGCCGCTGAACACTCTAGGACCCAAGGTCCACGTCTTCGATATCTTCGTCTAGACCAGTCCGATGATGATTTTGGCGATAAGCTCCGGAATCGTGTTGAGCGCCATCACGCGACGATAGTTTATTTAATCCTCAATGCCGCGTACGCGAATTATGGCGATGTTAATACCCAGGACTTTTCGCGGGCTGATCAAATGATACAGACGAATATTCGCGGAACGGTCGCAGCGGTTTACTCTCTAAACGATCTATTCGAAGAGAATGGCCACATTATTCTGGTTTCGTCGATCTCTGCTCTAGCACCAACTCCAGGGCTCGCAGTGTACACAGCATCGAAGGCGTTTATTCGGCATTGGGGTATCAGCCTTAGGGATGAATTAAAGCGGCTCTTCCGTTTTTAGAGTGCGTTGATCTTC
>NZ_KV797734.1:0-1711 GCF_001809455.1 Corynebacterium sp. HMSC074C11 | reverse complement strand
CACCCCGCTACGCACTCCGAAACCGGAAGAGCCGAATAAGGGTGTACTTCCAATATACGGGGTAGCGCACCTGTCTTGGATGCTTGATGTTAGTCCCTCTAGTTTGTCAACGCTTTTGGGGTCGGAGCGGGCTGTAAGGTCTGACTTAAGACGGAGAGGGTCTAGGCCTCGAGCCATCTACATTCCCGATAGTGAATACTTAGCTATTCTGAGAAAGATAAACCAACTGGTCTTTCTTCCTGCTGATGAGCGTCTCGATTTAGCTGCTTTTGGCTTTCGTCCGGGGTGTAGTCCATCGGATTGCATGGATAAACACAAGCATGGCAAATGGATGTTGAAACTAGATATACATGAGTTTTTCTCATCTATCAGCTTTTTTGATGTGAAACGTACATTTATCCGCGTTGGGCATAGTGAGACAGTCTCGGAGACGCTTGCGGAGATTTGTACTATTAATGAAAATGGTAGGCGAGTATTGCCTACAGGCTTTCCTACAAGTCCATATATTTCCAATTGGGTTCTTGCCAGTTTCGATAAGAGAATGAGGGCTTGGTGTGCGGAAAATAAGATTTATTACACACGTTATGTAGATGACTTATTTTTTAGCGGTACTGAAGCCGCTCCGAATAACATAATTGGTAGCATTCAGGGTCTCGTCGACTATCGTCTTGGCCTACATGGGTTGACGCTAAATTTAAAGAAAACACGATTTTATAGAGGGGACAGCGTATTTAAAGGCCTTGGTGTAGAACTTCACCCAAGTCGTGATGAGCTGGTCGGTGCCGGTCGATATATGTTGCCAAGTCGGAGAATGAGGGCACATATTGAGAACCAAACCAGATGTATAAAAAAGTTTGGTGTAGAAACGGCGTCGAGGCATTGGTGTGAAAGGTCTGGTATTGACCGTGGTTTAGGGATTCCTGAATACCGCTATGTGCAGCATCTTGCTGGAGCGTTATCTTATATAAAGAATATCAATAAAGCTTATGGTAATGACCTTGAAAATGAATTGCAAATTGCCCTTGGGGAGTCTGTGAGTTCCTATTTGTTGGGGCATCAGTCTATTTTTCCTAACTCTGTTTATTCCTCAAGTTATGATGTGCCGTCGGCTCGAAAGTTCGGCTCTAATTAATAGATGCATGTGATTGGCAGCTTTCGTTTCGTTGTTGGCTCACTTCTAATCATGGCGTTGTTGCCAACCATCGGCGAACTGGACAACATACATGCCACGTCGTTGGCTACTGATTAGTGCGCTAATGCTCATGCCCGGTTCTAATTCCCAGCGTTTGAAAACGGCATTGTCACCTGTAGGCTTCATGGTTATTGATTTTATGGGTAGCGATTCTCCCCGTAGGTAACCCCGCGCCAAACTCTCAGACTTCCGCTAGTCTGCCTGCATAACAATGATTTTTCATTTTCCAAAGAACCTTCGACAGGCCACAGTGTGTTGCTAGCGAGACTGCAGAAAGGTAAACCACATGCCACGGAAGCGGAAGAAACTGGTCGAGGACTTCGAAGAGCTACTCGAAGCCGGTGACATGGATGCGCTGAAGGCCGTCTATGACACTTGCGCGCTCGATGCGGTTTTCGGATACAACAAGGACACGGCACTCGCACTTCGGGACACCCCGTCAGAGCTCATGCGCTGGCTAATCGACCAGGGCCTCGACATAAACAGGCTCTTCCGGTTTCGGAGTGCGTAGCGGGGTGA
>NZ_KV797733.1:0-222 GCF_001809455.1 Corynebacterium sp. HMSC074C11 | reverse complement strand
GACGTTGAGATGCCGGAGCTCGGCGAATCCGTCACCGAAGGCACCATCACCACCTGGCTGAAGAAGGTCGGCGACACCGTCGAGGTCGACGAGCCGTTGCTCGAGGTTTCCACCGACAAGGTCGACACCGAAATTCCGTCCCCGGTCGCAGGCACCCTGCTCGAGGTCCTCTACGACGAAGACGACACCGTTGACGTCGGCGAGGTCATCGCTCGCGTTGGC
>NZ_KV797732.1:0-1681 GCF_001809455.1 Corynebacterium sp. HMSC074C11 | reverse complement strand
AGGTGTTCCACCCAAAAAACAAAAAAGCCACACGCCACCAACACGATGACACATGACACAAAGAAAAAATAATCTCCTTAGAAAGGAGGTGATCCAGCCGCACCTTCCGGTACGGCTACCTTGTTACGACTTCGTCCCAATCGCCAATCCCACCTTCGACAGCTCCCTAACGAGTTTAGGCCACTGGCTTCGGGTGTTACCGACTTTCATGACGTGACGGGCGGTGTGTACAAGGCCCGGGAACGTATTCACCGCAGCGTTGCTGATCTGCGATTACTAGCGACTCCGACTTCACGGGGTCGAGTTGCAGACCCCGATCCGAACTGAGACCGGCTTTACGGGATTAGCTCGCCCTCACGGACTGGCAACCCACTGTACCGACCATTGTAGCATGTGTGAAGCCCTGGACATAAGGGGCATGATGATTTGACGTCATCCCCACCTTCCTCCGAGTTAACCCCGGCAGTTTCTTACGAGTCCCCACCACAACGTGCTGGCAACATAAGACAAGGGTTGCGCTCGTTGCGGGACTTAACCCAACATCTCACGACACGAGCTGACGACAACCATGCACCACCTGTATACAAGCCACAAGGGAAACACCATCTCTGGCGCGATCCTGTATATGTCAAGCCCAGGTAAGGTTCTTCGCGTTGCATCGAATTAATCCACATGCTCCGCCGCTTGTGCGGGCCCCCGTCAATTCCTTTGAGTTTTAGCCTTGCGGCCGTACTCCCCAGGCGGGGCGCTTAATGCGTTAGCTACGGCACGGATCCCGTGGAAGGAAACCCACACCTAGCGCCCACCGTTTACGGCATGGACTACCAGGGTATCTAATCCTGTTCGCTCCCCATGCTTTCGCTCCTCAGCGTCAGTTACTGCCCAGAGACCCGCCTTCGCCACCGGTGTTCCTCCTGATATCTGCGCATTTCACCGCTACACCAGGAATTCCAGTCTCCCCTACAGTACTCAAGTTATGCCCGTATCGCCTGCACGCCCGGAGTTAAGCCCCGGAATTTCACAGACGACGCGACAAACCACCTACGAGCTCTTTACGCCCAGTAATTCCGGACAACGCTCGCACCCTACGTATTACCGCGGCTGCTGGCACGTAGTTAGCCGGTGCTTCTTCTCCATCTACCGTCAGAAACCCTTCGTCGATGGTGAAAGGAGTTTACAACCCGAAGGCCGTCATCCCCCACGCGGCGTCGCTGCATCAGGCTTCCGCCCATTGTGCAATATTCCCCACTGCTGCCTCCCGTAGGAGTCTGGGCCGTGTCTCAGTCCCAATGTGGCCGTCCACCCTCTCAGGCCGGCTACCCGTCGCCGCCTTGGTAGGCCATTACCCCACCAACAAGCTGATAGGCCGCGGGCCCATCCCACACCGAAAAAACTTTCCACCACAGCATCCACACCATGGTCCTATCCGGTATTAGACCCAGTTTCCCAGGCTTATCCCGAAGTGCAGGGCAGGTCACCCACGTGTTACTCACCCGTTCGCCACTCGTGTACCCCAGCAAGCTGGAGCCTTACCGTTCGACTTGCATGTGTTAAGCACGCCGCCAGCGTTCGTCCTGAGCCAGGATCAAACCCTCCATCAAAACCCTTCAAATCAGAAGAATCACAAAACAATGAAAGGCCCAAAAACCTGACAAAAACAAAACAAACAACCACCACACAC
>NZ_KV797731.1:0-1054 GCF_001809455.1 Corynebacterium sp. HMSC074C11 | reverse complement strand
ATACATTACACACACTTCACACATAAAGCGAACCCGCAGGCCACGGAGCATTTTTATAACGCGCATCAGCATATGAACAGCTATAAGCGATCTAACTACAACATGTGCGAGGCAGCAGGTGAAGCGTACTGGATTTAGTTCCTACTACAGCCCTGAAACTCGACCGAGCGTGATCACATTCGACGGTTGCTATTACAGCGCTCTAACTAAGGGAGCCGACAGTCCCTACAAGGCAAAACTGATTAATGCTCAAGACGCGTGGGCATAGTTCGGAGAAGGTGGGTTTGCGACTTTACGGAGGATACATTGCTAAAGCAATATGCACATTCACAAAGTGCTGGACTGACCACACCACGGGAAGCACAACGTAGAACCATCTCGTCCATCCCGTCAACTCAGGCTCGTAAAAGCGGAACTAAGCCCAGGACGCTTAAACATACGCATGAATACATCGGATAAAGAGTCCTTGACAGAAGATGTCTGGTGAAGTCTCATGAATGCGGAAGCGAACTTGGAGCAGACATCGCTAAGCGCGGAAGCCTACTCAGCTGCGAGCTCGAGGATATTCCCGATAATGGTTGGAAAATGCTGGTTGAGAGGATTAACCGCACGCCCCGGCAGATTATCGCGTAATAGCTGGGCTGGATCAAACTACTGCTTAGCTAGGAACGAGAAGAGCAAACTGGCAAGGAGGTGGTGGCTCCAGACCCTGATTTCAAATGGAGTCAGCTAGGTGGTTTGTCCGAGCCGTTCTACCAACATTGCGAGCTGACGCCGCCACAAAATCTGATCAATAGGTACGACATTCTGCTCGACGAGGCAACCCAACTGGTAGCTTGCCTGACCGGGTCGCAGCTGTTTGAGTCAAGGCAGCGATTGTGACACGACGGACGTATTTGGTTTTGATTTGCCCGTGGGTCTACTGCCGGTCGACTAGGGGCCCTCATATCAACCACGACAAGACCGACCTGATAGCCCCCTAAGCCGAAAGAGAGCATCAGCACTAGAAGGTTAGCTTATGCTGTTTATTTTGTTTAATGTTGTTTACTTGTGG
>NZ_KV797730.1:0-241421 GCF_001809455.1 Corynebacterium sp. HMSC074C11 | reverse complement strand
ACACACCCCACCTAAAGACACAAAACCCCAGGTAAGAGAACGAAAACCACCACAAGCCCCACTGGAGAATCTCTCCTAACGGTTCTAAAGCATCCAGAACCGAAGACTTGCGATGGTTTTCCGCGCCATGCGTTTAATGAGCACCGTGCGCTTAGCCATTAGCCATTAGCTATCGACCAGTGGCCAACGATCACTAGCTGACCCGTTCAACAGAAGCGCCGAGAGCGTTTAGTGTCTCTACGAAACCCGGGTAACCGCGATCAATGTGATAGACATCGTGCACCTCGGTGACGTCTCCCTCTTCAGTGCACAGCCCGGCCAGCACCAGGCCGGCACCAGCGCGAATGTCCGAAGACCACACAGGTGCCGAACTCAGCGATTCCTTTCCGCGAATCATCACGTGGTGGCCATCGATAGTCGCGTCAGTGCCGAGGCGAATCATCTCGTCGACAAACCGGAAGCGCGACTCAAAAACGTTCTCGGTAAGCACTGACGTCCCTTCGGACACCGCGGACAGAGCAATGGCCATGGGCTGCATGTCCGTCGGAAAGCCTGGGTATGGCAGCGTTTGATAGTTCACACCCTGCGGACGCCCGTCCATATGCACGCGGAAGCCCTGCGGGTAGGTCTCGACCTGAGCGCCTGCGTTCTTCAGTTTTTCCAGAGGAAGATGCAGGTACTTAGGGTTGATACCAACGACCGTAATATCGCCGCCGGTCATTGCCGCAGCATAGGCCCAGGTCCCTGCGATAATTCGGTCGCCGACGACTTTGTGCTCAGTCGGGTGCAGCTTCTCGACGCCCTCAACCGTGATGGTGTTAGATCCCGCACCCGAGATCTTGGCACCCATCTCCACGAGCATCTCGCACAGGTCGACAATTTCGGGCTCACGGGCGGCGTTATCCAGCACAGTCGTACCTTCAGCTAGTACGGCCGCGGTCAGAATATTCTCGGTCGCGCCGACGGACGGGAAGTCCAGCTTGATGTTCGCCCCCTTGAGTCGCCCCGCCTCAGCCACCACGCAACCGTGGTGAATATAGGTGCGTGCACCCAATTTCTCCAGGCCAGCCTGATGCATGTCCAGCGGGCGGGAACCAATTGCGTCACCACCGGGCAGTGCGACAATCGCATTACGGGTACGCGCCGTCAGCGGCCCGAGCACACAAACCGAAGCGCGGAACTGGCGCACGGCATCGAAGTCAGCGTGATGCGAGAGTTCTTCGGGCACCGTGATTTCAATCCGGTCACCCTCACGCGTCACGGAGCAACCAAGGCCTTCGAGGACTTTTTGCATCAATGGCACGTCGTCAATTTCAGGGCAGTTCGTCAGTACTGTCGTGCCCTCGGCGAGAAGCGCCGCACCCATCAGTTTCAGAACCGAGTTCTTCGCCCCGGAAATCTGAACCTGACCGTTTAGCGTCGCTCCGCCTTTAACCAGAAATCGCTCATTTCCCACTCCCCCAGCCAACCACATTTCGCAATATCGCGCTTAGGCTTGAGGCTATGAGCGTTCACCTAACCCGCATTTACACTCGCACCGGCGACGACGGCACCACCGGGTTGTCCGATTTCAGTCGCGTCCCCAAGGACGATTCCCGCCTCATCGCCTACGCCACGTGCGAAGAGGCCAACGCCGCACTCGGTCAGGCGCTCAGTTTCGGCACGCTTGACGACGAGGTGTCGGCTGTCATCCGCTACGTGCAGAATGATCTCTTTGATGCCGGAGCCGACCTGGCAACACCTATTGAAGAAAACCCGAAGTACCCGCCATTGCGTATCGAGCCGGATTACATCGAGCGACTCGAGCACTGGTGTGACCAGTTCAATGAGCAACTGCCAAAACTGGATTCCTTCATCCTCCCTGGAGGCACACCAGCCGCGGCACTGCTGCACACAGCTCGGGTGATTACTCGTCGGGCCGAGCGTGCGGCATGGGCTGCCTGCCGCGAGTTTCCCGAAACTACTTCAGTACTACCGGCGAAGTACCTCAATCGACTATCTGACCTACTGTTCATCCTTTCGCGGGTGGCCAATGCCGGAAACGACGTTAAGTGGGTCCCCGGTGGCGAACGCGAAGATGAGCGCCAAGAGGCCCTGGATGCGAAAAAGCGCCGCGCTCGCTAGCCAAGTTTGCTAGGAGCGCGGCGCCCCGTCGTCAAGCGGTTTACGGCAGTGCGCCGATACGACGGGCTGCGTTGACAGCCTCGTAGCGAGTGTGGGCACCCAGCTTGCGCATTACGGAGCGGAGGTAGGACTTAACGGTCTCGGCACCGATGCCCATTTCCTCTGCGGCCTCGACGTTGGTGTGACCGAGGGCGACGCAGGCGAGAACATCGAGCTCACGAGCAGACAACTTGGTGGTCTGCTTAACGCGAACTGGGGTGACCATCTGGTCGCAGAGCACCTCGAGCTCCTGGCGCAGCTTCTCATCATCCACGCGGTTAGCGAGCATGCGCAGCTTGGAGTGCGTGGAGCGAACCTGCTCCCATTCAGCGCCATTCATGATGCGACCGCCCTTACCGTTACCGGAGCGATCCATATTGCGACAGGCGTCGACGACAGCGAGGTCCTGCTCCAGGCAACGGGCGGTCATTGTGACCTCTTCAAGAACCTTGTCCCCCAGGCGCACCGAGGAGTGCACGCCACCGTAGAGCACGCCACGAACAAGACGCGAAACAATCACCGGCACGGCGACCAGCGAGTGCAGGCCTTCGTCACGAATCTTGTCGTCATACTCGTGGGTAATAACCTTGGCGCGCAGGTAGTCACTGACACCCACCGGGCGGCGCGTGGCCAACACGCGACCACCGACACCCGCACCCGATTCCACAGTCAGATTCTGCAGAGCCGGGGTACGCAGGCCAACCCAGTTGTTGATCTGCATCTTAGAGTTATCGGTGACTTCCGCATACATTGTGACCGGAATACCAGTCGCATTCTTTAGGGCGACCAAGGACGACTTAATAACCTCATTGTCGTCCAGAATGCGGTGGGGATCCATCTCGCGTCCTCCTGCGTAACGGGCAAATTACTTCACTGGCACCCACAGAGGCACCATCAGCCTGTGACTTCGCGCCGACTTACACTCCTACGAAATGGCCAACTACCGCTCAGCGGCTACGGACCCTTTCGGGGGCTGTAAACCGTACAAAGTAGATAGTACCCTCCGAACGGGTACACCTGCATTAAGGCATCCGTCACACAATCTTAGGAAACAACTAGGTTTCTCTACAAGTACGTAAAGAAAATACCAGGATAAATCCTGTCATTAGCCCCGCCTCGGCCGAATGGATACAAGGCAGGGGGTAGCTATTTTTCCGCTAATAAACTGCGTGAATGTTGATAACAGAGGGTAATGAACGGCGTTTTACCCCCAATGCGGACATTTTCGAAAAACACTGTCGCTGATTTACTTTGGTGCGCTATTGTCATTCATGCAACAGGTTTTGTTGAGTTCCACTTTCAATGCTACGTCCTCCACGTGGTTGTCCGAAGGTGGTGCACAGCAAACGCAAGAGGGAATCCGGTGCAATTCCGGAACTGTCCCGCAGCGGTAATCTGGAACAAAATTCGCCAACGGCACTGAGGTTATTTCAACCTTGGGAAGCGGCGAAAAGTAGGAAAATTGATAATAAGGTTCTGCACGTAAGCATCGAAGCAAGCGGCAGTCGTCATCCCCTTATTGTCGGTCACGCCAGGAAGTCCGAATACCTGCCTGATGCGCCGAAGACACTGCAAAGTGCCACGGCCACGGAGATCGCCCGCGGACAGGTGTGACGTGAAATGGAAGCGAAGAAATGCGACAGCTTCGCCTATATTTCTAGGCCTATCTTTATAGGCATTGCGCCCTACCCGCGGGCGTTTCTCTCATTTTTAGCGTGGTTTAGCTGCACATATCGATGAGCTATTCACCAACCAAACCGCTCGCCTAAACATCTTCTGGATGGAGCACATCTCGCCCAATCGCCTTGGAGACTACGGGCGCCCAAGGCAAAGCCAATCGAGCATGTTCGACCAACCGTCGATCCGCCAAAATTTCCTCTTTGGAGCCAACTCGCAGTTTGCCGTCGGCAAGCACTGCTGCCCGATCGGCGAAATTCCACGCGAAGTCGATGTCGTGCGTGGCGACGACGACGGCTGTGCCCTGATCGCGCAATTGATCGAGCGTGTGTGCAAGCTTTCGGGTCGCCTGCGGATCGAGGCCGGCGGAGGGCTCGTCGAGAAGCAGGACGCGTGGGTGCATCGCCAGCGCGCCTGCGAGAGCGACGCGCTTGCGCTGACCATAGGAGAGCTGGTGCGGGACGCGTTCGGCGAGATCGGTGATTTCGGCGGTGCCTAGAGCCTCTCGGACGCGCCGCTCGACTTCCTCGTTCTCCAGCCCCAGGTTGACGGGACCGAAAGAGACATCTGCAAACACGCTAGCCGCGAAGATTTGCTCATCCGGATCCTGCGTGACCATCTGTACTGAGCGGCGAACCGTATTGCGGCCGTGCCGGGAGTACTTATAGGCGGTGCCATCAAGGCGAACCTCACCGCCATCGGGCTTAGACGCTCCCGCGAGCATACGCAACAGCGTGGATTTGCCAGAACCGTTTGCGCCCAATAGTGCTAGGCGCTCGCCACCCGAAATTGCCAGCTCCACGCCTTTCAGGACGTGGGTTTCGTCATAAGCGAATGTAACTGCGGCCGCTTCCACAATGGCGCCGCTGGCACCATCCACGCGATCAGCGCTATTTTTCCTACTGATCGACATCCCTATACACCCCATTTCAGCAGCGCCCAGGCCGCAATCAACGACAAAAGTAATGCACTGGATATCGCGAGGAACTTCGGCTGGCTCGGCCGCGAAATAACCAGTACTTTCATTGCGCTCGGATCGGCACGCAGCTCAATTCCCTCTTGCATCTTGCGGGCTCGAGCAAAAGCGATGACAAAGAGGCTGGCGGACTGCGCCGCGACATCACGAATCATCGCCCGGCGCGTGGAGTGCCCAAGACGTCGCGCTTGGGCTTCTGTCATTGAGTGCGCGGAGTGAATCAGCACGCCAGTCATCCGATAAATCACTTCAGCAAGGTACGTCAGGTACCGAGGCATGCCACGTTTGTCGAGCCACGCAATGAGCTCCGAAATCGGAGTGGTCAGCGCAAAGACCATCGTGCAGCTGATACCCGCAAACGAACGCATCACAACCTGCGCCATTCGCTGCGGGCCATCCGGCGACCACGCGAGACCGTCGGGAGTAAGCGCTACCAAAATCGGAAACGCGCCGACGAGCACAAAAACCGCCGGTGCCAGCACCATTGCCACATACAGCTTGCGGGGCACCCGGGCTATGTACGCAATAAACCAAGCAATGACCGCAATGACCGGCGCAAAGGGAATTGGCGGAAGCGCAACCGCCAGAATCAACAGCCCACCGAGCAGCAGGATCTTTTCGCCCACGTTACGGCGCGCCCAAGCGCTGCGCGCCGCTGCGGCTTCTAGCGCATTCACTGCTCTTTCTCGCGCTTGTCTGAACGCGCAGCAGCCTTCCCTCGGTAGAAGCCAATAACGTAGAACAGGACGCCAGCACCGATAACGGCCTGGAGCGCGAACAGACCCGACTCGACCTCACCCGGCAGTTCGCCGACGAGTGGCTCGAACCACGGCTCGTAGTTCGGGTCCATTTCCTGAATTGTCTCCGTAGCGGTGGCATCAGTGCCGGCGAACGGCTCCTCTGCGTCGTCGTCGCCGTAGTTGAAGAACAGCGGGAACATGGCAATTACGACTACCAGGACAATAAGACCGACGCTGCCCCACACGGAGTTCTTCTTCGGCCGGCTAGCTGCCTGTGCGTCGACAATCTGCGCGTTGTTTTTTGCATTCATAATCGTGCTCTCTTTCGCTTCTTTTCGCTTGACGACGGCTACTGCTTCTGGCCGGATACGGATGCAGCTGAAGCATTCTGCGAAGTGGCAGACCCTGCAACAGCGTTGGTTGTGGTGTCTGCAGCTTTCGCCTCCAGCGCCGGTGCTGGCGCATCGCCGAAGCGGGACAGGAAGCCGAGATCGAGGAGCTCAGTGTGTGCCACTGCCAGCAGGGTGCGCATGAGAATGACGGTGACGAGAGCCTCGATGATTGCCAGCGGAATCTGCGTGATAGCGAACAGGCCGAGGAATGTAGCCAGCGCGCCGCCAACACCGCCCGGGTTTGCCGGGTGCGCAAGAGCGAGCTGCATGGAGGTCACGACGTAGGTGGAGAGGTCAGCGAAGAACGCTGCCATAAACACACCTGGCAGCAGGCCTCCACCGAGCTTTCGAGTCAATACGTAGAAGGCGTAGCCGACCCACGGGCCGACGATTGCCATGGAGAAGATGTTCGCACCAAGCGTCGTAATGCCGCCGTGAGCGAGCAAGATTGCTTGGAAGAGCAACACGATGGAGCCAAGCAGCGCCATCACCGGAGGTTTGAAGATTACAGCACCAAAACCCGTACCTGTCGGGTGCGAAGTGGAACCCGTCACGGATGGAATCTTGATTGCGGAGAGCACGAAAGTAAACGCACCGGCAGCACCGAGCAGCATGCCGCTACCGGGATGCTCTTTCATAGTGCGCTTGGCTTGAACTGCGCCGTGAATGACAAAGGGAGCGGCAGCTACACCCCACCCAATGCAATGAGTAACTGGGAGAAATCCCTCAGCAATATGCATGATGTAAATCTTCTTTCTGCGGCGCTATTCACCTCGACAGCACCGCTCGACCGCCAATCCGCGGACGCGAATTGGATGATTTACAGTCGGTCTCCTGGCTGATGGGCTGAGGAAAGCTTCACACTTCTATTAATGCCTCGCCTCCTTCCCCAAAGGTTTGAGTCCCCCTGAGTGGCTTCGACGAAGCACCGCAATCATCGGATCCATTGCCTGCGTTTTCGGTTATCGCATATAACCGCTGTGCAGATAACGGCCGCAATCGCGCCCAATCACAGTGGCGAGGGCCGCTGCCTATTTACAAGGCATTCCCGTGCACCGTAAATCACGTCTCAGAATAGTGGATTCTAAGAAACTTTAATGCTCTTTACCCTCACAATGGAGGTAAAGACGAGCAGGGCAATCACATAGCGTTAACGTGGTAAGAGCAGGAGCATTGCGAAATCAGCGGTGTGACTGCGACGGTGCCGGCCGCGGCAACTGTGACGGTGGTGACACCGGAATTAACAGCCCCCTTCCCCACGCAATTCCCAAAATAGACGAACTGGTCTGTACTAATTGCAGCATCAGGCGTACACTACGGCTACACGCGAAAACTCATTAGGAAGTCCTCTGTGATTTCCGGAATGGATAAGATTAATGACTATTTATAACGATGTCACTGAACTGATCGGCAACACCCCGCTGGTTAAGCTCAACCGTGTTACCGAGGGCCTGCCGGGCAACGTGATTGCCAAGCTGGAGTTTTACAACCCTGCCAACTCGGTCAAGGACCGCATCGGCAACGCAATTATCGATGCCGCCGAGCGCTCTGGCGAGCTCAAGCCGGGCGGAACCATCGTCGAGGGTACCTCGGGCAACACCGGTATCGCGCTGGCAATGGTCGGCGCAGCCCGCGGTTACAAGGTCATTCTCACTATGCCGGACACCATGAGCCAGGAGCGCCGCGTCGTTCTGCGCGCATTCGGCGCTGAGCTTGTACTCACCCCGGGCGCAGATGGCATGCGCGGTGCTGTCGATAAGGCCAACGAAATCGTGGCTAACACCGACAATGCAATCCTGGCTTCCCAGTTCGCCAACCCGGCCAACCCGGCTATCCACGAGGCAACCACTGGTGAAGAAATCTGGGAAGCTACCGACGGCAAGGTTGATTACTTCGTGGCTGGAGTCGGCACCGGCGGCACCATTACCGGTGCTGGTCGCACGCTGAAGAAGCACAACTCGGACATCAAGCTGGTGGCCGTTGAGCCGAAGGCCTCCCCACTGCTGACCGAGGGCACCGCCGGCCCGCACAAGATTCAGGGCCTGGGCGCAAACTTTATCCCAGAGGTTCTCGACCAGGAGCTTCTCGACGAGATTATTGCGGTTACCAACGAGGACGCTATTGAGGTCTCCCGCAAGGTTGCTGCAGCCGAGGGCATCCTCGGCGGCATTTCCGCCGGTGCAAACATCAAGGCTGCTCTCGAGATTGCAGCCCGCCCGGAGGCTGAGGGCAAGAACATCGTCGTGATTGTCCCTGACTTCGGCGAGCGCTACGTCTCCTCCATCCTGTACGAGGACCTGCGCGACTAAAACCAAGCGCTATAAGCGCCCGTAACCTTCTCTGCAGAGCCCGCTAGCTGGCACTTTCCGTCGGCAAGCGGGTTTTTGCATTGCCCACACTTCCGACCAGATAGAATTGACGCCCATGAGTGACTTTTTCCGAATCCTCAAAGAGGATCTGGACAATGCCCGTGCGCATGACCCAGCTGCGCGCAGTGATGTAGAAAATGCCATTGTCTACTCCGGCCTACACGCAATCTGGATTCACCGATTCTCGCACCGCCTCTGGAAACGAGGCGGGATTTTCAAGGGCATTGCACGAGTACTCGCACAGTTTTCCCGTTGGCTGACTGGTATTGAGATTCACCCGGGCGCTCAAATTGGCCGAAGGTTCTTCATCGACCACGGCATGGGTATCGTCATTGGTGAAACCGCAGAGATCGGTGACGGCTGCATGCTCTACCACGGTGTGACACTCGGCGGCCGCTCACTGGAGAAGGTAAAACGCCACCCAACTCTGGAGGACAACGTCACCGTCGGGGCAGGTGCGAAAGTCCTTGGCCCGATCACAATTGGTGCGGGTTCATCGATTGGCGCCAACTCCGTGGTCACCCACAGCTGCCCACCCGATTCCATCGTGATAGGAATTCCGGGCCGCGTACGCCCTGCCAAGCCCGGCGAACACAAGCCGTTGTGCGATCCGGCGGTGTACGTCCAGGGTGACGGGGACTTCATCTAGCCCTGCCCTAAAGCTATCTCTACGCATAAATAAGCCGACCGGCTGCTCTTGCTATCGTGAGCAGCCGGTCGGTTTCTTTATGCGTTCTTTGCCCTTCAGCGACTAGTCAGCCAGTAGATCCTGGTATTCCGGGTTTTTCTCGACGAAGTTGGCAACAGCGGAGCAGCTGGTGCGAATCTTGCGGTTGTTCTTCCGAACATCATCCAGCGCACCTGCGATAAGCGGCTTGGACAGGCCTTGTCCACGGAATTTGCCATCTACTACCGTGTGGTCAAAATCCAGGGCACCTTCCACCGGGGTGTAAGCGGCAAAACCGGCCTCTTCTCCCTCTACGGTGAGAACGTAGCGCTGACCGGCCTCATCATGCGAAATAGTGTGTGCCATTTTCGGAATCACTTCCCTCTCGTGGTTGTGAAGCGTCGTCATTGCAAACGACTCTTAGGATGTAACCCAGATAACAGCTCTCGCTTCGGATTAATTCCGAATCCTGGCTAATTCTGCACTAGCGGGGGTTCGCCCGGGTGCTCGTCGGCACGCCCGACAGCGACACGGCACGGGACATCGCCCTTCGCGACCTTAGCCGCAGCCTCACCTTCTGCCCACCCCGGGCTGACGGCCTCAGCGAGCGGGCCTGCCAAATCCGCCATTTCGCAGTGAGAAAGCCCCGGAGCCACCACACTGATGCGATAACGCTTCCGATCCCCCGGATCCATGCCTGGGTTGGCCTCCGCCCACAAATCAGCGAGCGAAGAGGTGCGCCCCACATCGGGCATGACATCCTCGTAGACGTTGACTTCCTGATCCGGAATCAGTTCCGCGAGCACCCCACGAACCTTCTCAGCAGCCGATTGGCTGCCCTCAGCATCCGTGTAGACGAAGATGCGCACGACCCACGGCAGCGTCTTATCGTGGGACAGCGTTCCTGCTGAGGCGAATTCCTTACTCATGCACAACATCCTATCCGCTAGGGTGTGCACGCGGTTTAATTTCCCCCACTTTAAGGTTTTCGCACGGCTCAATGCACTTTGCTTTACGACGATCCCCACGACAAACACCTGGTAAAAACAAAGAATCCCCAGTCCGTTTCCGGACTGGGGATTAATTGTGGCCAGAAGCGGGATCGAACCGCTGACCTTCCACTTTTCAGGCGGACGCTCTACCGACTGAGCTATCTGGCCAGACTTGAAATTAATCAAGTGGCGACCCTGACGGGACTTGAACCCGCGACCTCCGCCGTGACAGGGCGGCGCGCTAACCAACTGCGCCACAGGGCCTTAAATGCTGTGCTCATCTTTCTGGATTACCAGCGCTGCGCACGAGTTGTTACTCTACAGAACAGCGCTAAACATAAGCAAATCGCCAGTTCATAGCAGATATTTTAAGTTGAAAACTGACATCTGGCCCCGGGGCTCGGGGAAACCTAGACTGTGGCGCCCCGGTGGCAGCGACGGGTTAACAGACAAAAGTATGTCCGCTCAGTATGTCGCCGGGTGGACGCTTTTTGCCACTTAGCTCTTAATGCGAGTTACTGACTGCATTTATGTCTGGCGGCGTTGGGTCGATGCGAGTTACTGACTGCGTTTATGTCAAAAATGGCCCGAAAAATGGCCTGAAAGTGTCATAAACTCGCACAGTTTCACATTTGCAGCCCACATTCGCTTGTGCAGCCCGCAATCTTTCGGACTGTCAGTTTTGCTACTTGACCCCGGGTTGTGGAGCTGCCGCAGTTGGGGGGGGCAGTCACTATCTTGAGAATCAAACACACTTTTTGTCCCCCCCCCACATACCGACGCCCAGCGCACCACTAACCAAAAGCAAAAAACACCAGCTCCAACCGGAACTGGTGTTTAGAATTGCGACCCTGACGGGACTTGAACCCGCGACCTCCGCCGTGACAGGGCGGCGCGCTAACCAACTGCGCCACAGGGCCATCATGATTTTTAGTGGTACTCCCAACGGGATTCGAACCCGTGTTGCCGCCGTGAAAGGGCGGAGTCCTAGGCCTCTAGACGATGGGAGCCCGACTTGACGCTGCAAAGAGCTGGCCACTCAATGACACATTCCGCGTACGTCTGCAGTGCATGAACACTGTATTTGCGCGCGCTCTTGGCAACGTAAAGAACTATAGAGGATAAGTACCCTTTTCCCAAAATCCACAGCTGAACTGGAATTTCTTACTATTTACGAAAGCACTATTAGCGCTCCGATAAGCTCGTCACTATGGCAACTCCGGATTTCATTGTTCAGCTCCGCGAAAAAATAGGCCACGCTCCGCTATGGCTCCCCGGTGTCACAGCTGTCGTCATTCGCGATGTTCCGCCGAATGCACCGATGTACGCCCTGCCTGAGGTATTGCTGGTTCGCCGCTCCGATAATGGGGAATGGACTCCAGTTACCGGAATCATCGACCCAAACGAGCAGCCTCACGACGCCGCCGTGCGGGAGGTAAAAGAAGAAACTGGACTCGATGTCACAGTCGAGGCCCTGCTCGGCACCGGCGCCGTCGGCCCTGTCGAATACCCCAATGGCGATGTCACCTCTTACGTGGATATCGCCATGCGCTGCAGTGTTGTTGGCGACGACGTCCCCCATGTCGCTGACGACGAATCGACCGAAGTCGGATGGTTTCAGATCTCACAGATGCCACCTATGAAGCCACGCTTCCGTCTAATAGTCGCCGATGCTGTCGCGCAGCTCAAGCACCCCGCGGGCTTCAAGCCGCGAATGGGTTACCACAAGCGGGAGAAGTAGCTGCCGCGAAAGGGCAAAACAGGCAAGATACGACAAAACCCCAGGCTGTTAATCACCTGGGGTTTTGCGTGCTTGTGGGCCCTGCGGGGCTCGAACCCGCGACCTGCGGATTAAAAGTCCGTAGCTCTACCAACTGAGCTAAAGGCCCGCGCAAGAAAATAGCCTAGCAATTGCGCGCTAACTTTTAATAATCACCCCACACTTGCGATGGAACTACTGAAACACTCGTGGGATAAATGAGCGCAGTCAAACGCACGACCAATCCAACCGGCCGACCAAAACAGATTCGAAAACGGCAGTTCAGCGTGACACAATACTGTACGTGTTAGATACCTCCACGAGTCCACTCAGCGCCGCCAAGCCCGCCGATGCCACGTCCGCGCACATGCACATCGGCCCCTTTGAGCTCGCTTCCCCCGTGGTACTCGCTCCGATGGCCGGTGTCACCAACGTGGCATTCCGCACGCTGTGCCGCGAGCAGGAGCTGCAGCGTACAGGCACGGTCTCCGGCCTCTATGTCTGCGAGATGGTCACCGCGCGAGCACTGGTCGAGCGCAACGAGAAGACCATGCACATGACCACCTTCGCGCCCGACGAAAACCCGCGCAGCCTGCAGCTCTACACCACTGACCCAAAGTGGACCTACGAGGCCGCGAAGATGATTGTCGACGAAAACCTCGCCGACCACATCGATATGAATTTCGGCTGCCCGGTACCTAAGGTCACCCGCAAGGGCGGCGGCTCAGCACTGCCGTATAAGCGCCGCCTCTTCGGCAACATCGTCGCCGCTGCTGTCAAGGCCACGGAGGGCACCGACATCCCGGTGACCGTGAAGTTCCGCGTCGGTATCGACGACGAGCACCACACGCATCTCGATGCCGGCCGCATCGCCGCCGAGATGGGTGCCCAGGCTGTGGCTCTGCACGCCCGCACCGCGGCGCAGCGCTACTCCGGTCACGCCGACTGGTCGCAGATCGCGCGGTTGAAGGAGCACATGGTCGACTCCGGCTTCAGCAATATCCCGGTGCTTGGCAACGGCGACATCTTCGCCTCTACCGATGCCCGCAAAATGCTCGACGAGACCGGCTGCGACGGTGTCGTCGTCGGTCGTGGCTGCCTTGGTCGCCCGTGGCTATTCGCGCAGTTGTCCGCCGAGCTGCGTGGCAAAGAAGTGCCGCCGGCACCAACATTTGGTGAGGTCGCGGGGATTATCCGTCGTCACGCGGAACTGCTCGTGGAGCACGAGGGAGAGCGTAAGGGTTGCCGCGACCTGCGCAAGCACATCGCCTGGTACCTGCGGGGATACCCGGCAGGCGGCGAGGTGCGCAAGTCTCTCGCACGCGTCGATTCGCTGGCAACGCTCGACGAGATTCTCACGCCGCTTTACGACGGCCCCAGCGCCCACGCCCGCCCGGAGGACGCCGACGGCGCCCGCGGCCGACAAGGGTCCCCTGCAAAGGTGGTCTTGCCGGAGGGCTGGCTGGACGACCCGGAGGACGACACCGTGCCTGAAGGCGCGGAGATTATGCACTCCGGTGGCTAAGCTTCGGTTCTGAGCGAGTGTTTACATAACTTTACGAGGGGTAATTGGGGGCTCCCCACTAACGCGCGACCTTGTTGAGGATTGCCTACTATGGAACGCATGCGCACTGTCTACCGAGAACAAATGGACAACTTGGCCCACAGCCTGATTGTGATGTGTGACCGAGTTGGATCCATGCACAAGCTTGCGAACAAGGCCCTCTTTGAGGCTGATTTAGTCTCGGCTGAAACCGTTCTTTCCCAGATTGATTCTCTCGAGGACCTGCGCCAGGATGCGGAGCAGCGAGCCTTTGAGCTGTTGGCACGCGAAGCTCCTGTAGCTGGTGACCTCCGGCAGATTGTCAGTGGCCTCTACATTGTCGAGGACATCTCCCGCATGGGCGCGTTGAGTGTGCATATTGCCAACGTTGCCCGACGTCGCCACCCGAACAAGGCACTGCCGGAGCCCGTGGAGGGATTTTTCCGCGAGATGGCCACTGTATCTGAGCAGATGACGCACGAAACCCGTCAGGTACTCATCGACTACAACGTTGACCAGGCATTGGCCTTAGATAAGACCGATGACAGCATCGACGACATCCATCAGCACCTGTTTACGCTGACCAACGACGATAATTGGCCACACACCCCCGCGCAGACGGTGGATGTCACCCTGCTGAGTCGCTTCTACGAGCGCTACGCGGATCACGCCGTCGAGGTTGCGGCCCGGATTGTTTACCTGGCCACCGGTTACAAGCGCGATGTCTACCTGGACAAGCTTGAGGACGAGCGCGACCAGCGCAGCTTTAACCAACGCCTGCAGGCCTTGGAGCGTCACCTGCGGATGTAGGTTCGTGAAGTTGCAGGCTGCTGGGGTGAGTGTTGGGTTGCTCAGGAGGGCTGGGTGTTGTGCTGCTAAGCTGGGCTGGGTGTTGGACTGCTCGGCGGGTTTCAGGCCGGAGTGGAGCCGTTTTTAAGTCACACCAGGCTAAACACCGCCCCAGCCAAACACCGCCCCACCCCGAGAAAGTGACTAGGTTTATGACACTTTACTGCGAGTAAACGTTATTCATCTGACATAAACCTAGTCAGTAACTGTTTGATCCCGCCACAAAAACTGTGTGCCCCGGCACAAAACACCTCCGCGGTTAGACAATCGGGTGGCAAAACATGTGCTCGACATAGCAATCTCATAAACCGCAACAACAAAAAGAGCCCCGTACCTCGCGTGCACACGCGTGAGGTACTGGGCTCTTGCTTTTTGATTATTTTGGCCATTAAGGCATACGCAAAGCGTTTAGCCGAAGCGACCGGAGATGTAGTCCTCGGTTTCCTTCTTGTCCGGATTCTCGAAGATCTTCTTGGTCGGGCCAACCTCGACCAGGCGACCCGGCTTACCGGTTGCCTCGAGGGAGAAGAATGCGGTCTGATCGGACACACGAGCTGCCTGCTGCATGTTGTGGGTCACGATGACGATGGTGAATTCTTCCTTCAGCTCGTGAATCAGGTCCTCGATTGCCAGGGTGGAAATCGGGTCCAGTGCGGAACACGGCTCGTCCATCAGCAGAACTTCCGGCTCAACTGCAATTGCGCGTGCGATGCACAGACGCTGCTGCTGACCACCGGAGAGGCCGCCGCCCGGCTTGTCCAGGCGGTCCTTGACCTCATCCCAGAGGTTGGCGCCGCGCAGGGACTTCTCGGCAACCTCCTGGAGATGAGCCTTGTTCTTAACACCGGCCAACTTCAGGCCAGCCACGACATTGTCCTCGATGGACATGGTCGGGAACGGGTTCGGACGCTGGAACACCATACCGATGGTGTTACGAACGGAGACCGGGTCGATCTTCGGGCCATAGATGTTTTCGCCGTCGAGAAGCACCTCGCCAGTGACGTAGGCACCCGGGATGACCTCGTGCATACGGTTCAGCGAACGGAGCACGGTGGACTTACCACAGCCGGACGGGCCAATGAATGCGGTAACGGAACGCGGCGGGACGTGCAGGTCGACGTTCTGCACAGCGTGGAAATCGCCGTAGTAGATGTTGACATCGTTAAGGTCTAGGCGCTTAGCCATGGTCTTTCGAAAACCTTCCTTGAAATAGCGGACGTTAGGCGCCCAGCATTAACTGCTCTTGACGGAGAACTTGGCGGATACGACGCGCGCCAGGATATTGATGAGGGCAATGATGAGAACCAGCGTGAGCGCTGCGCCCCACATCTTGTCGAATGCCGCACCGGTATTACCGGCCTTGTACATGTCCAGCATGAACAGTGGCAGCGAGGACTGCGACTGGCCGAACGGGTTGTAGGTAATGATTCGCGAGGTTGCAACCAGAATCAGCATCGGTGCGGACTCACCCATAACGCGGGCGACGGCCAGCATGATGCCGGTGACGATGCCCGACAGTGCGGTCGGGAGCACAATCTTCAAAATGGTCTTCCACTTCGGAACACCCAGAGCGTAAGAGGCTTCACGCAACTCGTGCGGAACGATGCGCAACATTTCCTCGGTGTTGCGGACCACGATCGGCAGCATCAGCAGAACCAGTGCCAGCGACACGGCGAAGCCGGAGCGGCTCATGCCGAACATGACCACCCACATCGAGTAGATGAACAGCGACGCAACGATCGACGGCACACCGGAGAGGATGTCGACCATGAAGGTGGTGACCTTGCCCAAGCGGGAGTTACCTGCGTACTCGACCAAGTAGATGGCGACGAAGATACCGAACGGCACGGTCATGAGAGTTGTGACCAGAGCCTGAACCAAGGTACCGACGATTGCGTGAGCAACACCGCCGGCAGACGCACCAACGGTGACACCGCGCTGGGAAGCAGTCCACCACTCACCACTCAGCAGCGACGGGGTACCTCGGACGACAAGCTCAAAGAGAACCCACACCAGCGGGATTAGGGCAAGAGCCATGCAGCAGTAAATGAGGACCGTGGAGACGTTGTCCGCTACCTTGCGGGAACCCTTAATCTGGGTGAATGCCGACTCCGTGGTGGGGACCATGTCTGCGGGGCCGTGAGGCGAAGAATCAGTAGTTGAACTAGTCATTGTTACTTCTCGTTTCTTTTCCTACGACCTTGCTACTTCTTCGCAATGATTCGGGCTGCGGAGTTGACCACGAAGGTCAGCAAGAACAGCACCAAACCTGCGGACATGTATGCGCCGGCCTTGAGGTTGTCATTGAACTCCGGTGCCGCATTGGCAATCGCGGTTGCGAAGGTGGTACCGCCGTCGAAAAGCGAACCACGGAATGCCGAAGACGGGGAGATCACGAGGTACAGAGCCATCGTCTCACCGAGGGCACGTCCCAGACCCAGCATCGAGCCAGAGATAAAGCCAGAACGACCGAATGGCAGAATAGCCAGCTTGACCATCTCCCAACGGGTCGCACCGAGAGCCAGCGATGCCTCAATGTGACCACGCGGGGTCTGAACAAAGACCTCACGGGTGGTAGCCGCGATAACCGGCAGAATCATAATTGCTAGCACAATGCCACCGGTGAAGAGGTTTCGACCGGTCTCGAAGGCCGGTGAGTTTGGGTACAGGGCAAACATCGGGATAAAGCCCAGTGTCTTAGCCAACCACCCGTACAGACCGGCCAATGCCGGACCGAGAGCCATAAAGCCCCACAGACCGTAAACAATCGACGGCACTGCGGCCAGCAAATCCACGAGGTATCCCAGCGGCTTGACCATCTTCTTTGGAGCATAGGCAGTCAGGAAGATGGCAATACCCAGCGCAACCGGCATCGCCAGAATCAGCGCCAGGATGGAAACCGCGACGGTCACCAGAAACATGTTCGGAATACCGAAGTACATGGCGGAGGTATCCGCCAGGTTCCATCGTTCGGTGTAGGTGAAGAAGTTCGCTTCGTTACGGGACATTGCCGGAACTGCGCGCAGGAGCAGGAACACTGCAATTGCGATGATGGCAGCAGTCACCAATGCGGAAGATCCTACCGCCAGAATCTTGAAGATTCGGTCACCAGGACGAACAACGCCGGACTGAATGGCTTGCTCTTCCGAGCTCTCGTCGCCGGAGGAATCCACCTGCGGTGCTGAGGACTGCAACAGACTGCTGTCTACAGCCTCCTGCTTCCCTTCAATGGGAGTCGAGGAACTCATGATCTCATTTCCTAAGTAGAAGTGATTTGTGCTTCAACGCACATGAAGACCGATTGGCCTCAGTGCCCCTCTACGAGCGGTACCCAATCAACTGAGGTGTCGATATATAAAGCCAACCGGTCTACGTCAGGTTTTCGGCCTACAGCTCAAATCTGCGTGGCCGGCTGAAGTAATCCTCGCGCCAACCGGGTAACAACAGAACCAACTCTGCTTTCACCCGCGTTGCACGCAAAGAATTACTTGATAGCGTCAACCGCTGCGGACAACTTGTCCTTGAACTCACCCTGAACCGGGATGTAACCCAGCTCTTCGAGCTCTGGGCCCTGGCCCTCTTCCAGAACAACCTTCAGGAAGCTCTTAACCAGATCACGAGTCTCCTCGTCGTAACCAGCGGAGCAGACGATTTCGTAGGTGGTCAGAATCAGCGGGTAAGCGCCATTCTCATCCATTGCGAACAGAGCGTCGGTGTCAACAACCATGTCGTGACCCTCAGTCTTGAACGTGACGGAATCCAGAGCCTTACCGACGGTGTCGTTGTTCAGCTCAACCGGGCCATGACCAAAGTCCATCTTGGCGATGCCCAGGTCCTTGTCCTTAGCGAAACCAGCCTCAACGTAGGTGATAGCACCGTCGATGTTGGAAACCTCGTCGACAACACCAGCCGAGCCGTTAGCGCCCTGTCCAGTAGCAGTCGGGAAGGACTTGGAAGCCTCGTGCTTCCACTGCTCCGGAGCAGCTGCGCTCAGGAACTTCATGAAGTTATCAGTAGTACCGGACTCCTCAGAGCGGTAGACAACCTTGATGTCCTTCTCCGGCAGCTTCGCGTCCTTGTTGACCTCAGCAATCTTCGGGTCGTTCCACTTGGTGATCTTGCCGTCGAAGATTTCAGCAACCAGTGCCGGGGTCAGAGTGACATCAACGCCCTCGAGGTTGTAGGCAACGGCAACCGGACCGATAACCATCGGCAGGTGCCATGCGTCGTTACCATCGCAGCGCTTCTTAGCCTCTGCAACCTGGTCCTTGCCGTCCTTCTCCTTCAGCGGAGAGTCGGAGCCAGCGAAAGCAACGGTACCGGCAATGAACTGAGTTTGACCGGAACCAGAGCCAGATGCGTTGTACGACAGGGTCGAACCGGCCTCTTCAAACTTGGTGGCGAACAGGTCCATCGCACGCTGCTGCGAGGTAGCGCCCTCGCCCTGCAGCGTTCCCCCTTCAGCACAAGCGGCCAGGGTGAGACTTGCAACAGCGACCAGGCCAATGACGGATGCCGCACGGTTCTTCTTCAGCACAGTAAATCCTCCGGGTTTACACAATGAGTGAAACAGTTCTCGTGGAACCGCCACACTCCGGTCCACTGCGCTGAACCTATCTACCGATAGTAACCGGAACCTGTTCAAAACATTAACAATCGGTGAACGGCGCAAGTAATTCTTTATTTATCCTCATTTCCCCTGTAAGAGGCCCTAAAATGCGCCCCTGAAACACTGAGGATTGGACAACATCTCCCCAAAATCACAAGTATCATTGCCCCCGCGACAGAGGAAAACCACCTAAAACTGAGACAAACCTAAGCTCGCCCTCTCCAATAACCTCTCCAATAACTCAGCCCTTCCCCAACAACTCGCCTCCAATAAACCGAACCGTCACATTTACGCGCCGTACATCACATCACGGCGAGCCACTTCAAAGCCAACCGCACGGTAAGTGCGCACTGCCGGAGCATTGTCGCCTTCGACATAGAGAATTACCTTTTCCGCTCCCCGGCTCCGGAGATGGGAAAGCCCAACATTGGTCAACCATCGCCCCAGACCGCGTCCGCGCGCCTTCGAGCTCAGTCCAATCACATAGACCTCACCAGTTGGCACAGACTCCTCAGCGTGCCACTTCGTCCAGTGGAAACCACAAATCTCCTCCGCACTGTCGCGCGCCCCGGCCACATCCGCAGCAAAGAACACGCCCTCCGGGTCGAACCACTGCACATCCCGAGCGCGATCGAGTTGTGGCTGTGACCAACCCCCCTGCTCCGGATGCCAATCAAACGCCTCGTTATTCACTGCCAACCACGCTCGATCTACCGCTGCCGCGCCCCACTTCGCACGTGCCGCAGTCAGGGTCAAGGCTTCAACATCATCACGCTTATCGACGTCCCCCGCCGCCTTCTCCAACGCTGAGCCCGAAACGGACATCTGCAACAGCTCGCGGACAACCTTGCGTCCCGTCAACTCTGCCAAGCGGCTGGCACCGGCGACATCACCGTGAGCCCAGATAGGCAGACGCTCACCGACTTCAGCATCGATGTGCGCAAGCAGCTTCGCTCCCACGCCTTGCCTGCGAAACTCCGGATCAACAACCATCTCCATAGCATCTGGCGCAACGGCTGCCAGGCCCAAATAACGGTCGTTCTCGATAATCGCAAAGTGTCGATGCCCGAAAGAGTCGTCGTCAAGCCCTCGGACGAAAGCCTCGCCGAACGCCTCCACGCCGTCGGTGGAGTGGGCGCGCTGCAGTAGCGTACTGGCGGCGGTGGTGTCTACGTCAAGCAGTTCGGTTACGTTCATACGCCCCACCCTATACACAGCCGCGGATTCAACACTTCCCCGATGTCCGCTGGGCCAAAAGCGATGGGGTACTAATAGAGTGTGTCCATTTCCCGACGACAGAAGAAAATCGGTGGCTCCATCCTCGCCGTTGCCGCGCTGGTGATCGCCACCGACATGGGCTTCGCCAGCCATGCGGAGTACAAGCTCTCCGAGCATATTCAAGAGACTGCACAACTGGAGATGACCCCATACGTCGCCATCGGTGGCAAGGCCTACTTGTCCTCTTTTGTTACGGGTAAGTGGAGCTCCGTAACTTCGCGCATCCGCGATGTGGAGGTACCCGACTTCGGCTTGGTATCTCTGGAGTACGGAGCGTCCAACGTTAAGGTCCCAGCATCGGCAGTGCTCAGCGGAGATTTCCCAGAGTCGCCGACGAAGCAGTACTTCACCAAGCTCTCGCTCGACGGCGTCTCTCTGGGCAACAAGCTGGGGCTGACGGACTTGAGCATCCAGAGTCTGAAGGACTCCTCCCCCACCGGCGGCTGGGAGACCGAGGCAATTTTCGAGGCCACACCAGCCGGATGGCAGGGAAAAACTCAGGTCACGGCGAAGTTGCGCATTGTCAGCCGCGACGTGGTCATTACGCCGATGGAGATTATTTCTGCGCCCTCGTCCCCAACGGATTCTAAGAGCCACGTCAAACCTGAGCTGTCTGAGGCTGATACGCAGCACATCATGAACACCTTCGCTCTGACACTGCGAGATTCGGATATACCGATGGGCATGCCGGCGACTCGCGTGTACGTGTCGGGCGGTTCTATCACCATCGAAGGCGAACAGATTCTGTGCACCGTGTCGCCAACGAACTTCATGCCGCCGACATCACAACAGGATGCCGAGGCGTCAGCACAATCCACGGAGAAGCTGCCGGAGAAGAACTGTCGGGTGCGTCGCTAAGGCCGTCGTCAAGCATCGCCGTTAAACGTCGTTGCAGCGTTGGCACCATGCGCCAACAGCCCATACATGGCCACAAGAGCTTCAGCGGTAGAGTGTGAAGCATGACCGAGAACAATGGCAGCAACCAGACAGACGCCGCTGCACAGGAGCCTGCAGCTGCGGCAGCCCCTCGCCTCGACGGCAACGAGGCCATTAACCGCGCGGCCGAGCAGGCCAAGAGCACCGCTACGCGCAACATCACTGAGCTTGAGGGGCTCCCGATCCCTGACGAGACCGCTAACCTGCGCTTCGGCCCGAATATTCACGACGGCCTGCTGGCACTACTGCCGCTGGTCGGCGTGTGGCGCGGTGAGGGGCAGGCAAACACCGTCGTCGACGGTGAGTACAACTTCGGCCAGCAGGTTATCTTCAGCCACGATGGCGAGAACTACCTGAAGTATGAGTCGCGCATCTGGAAGCTGGATGAAGAAGGCAAACCAACCGGCCCTGACCAGCGCGAAACGGGATTTTGGCGCATCAACAACGATGACGAGATTGAGTTCATCTGCGTCCACTCCACCGGCGTCACTGAGATTTACTACGGCAAGCCGGTCTCCGAGCGCGCATGGGAGCTGCAGGCAGCCTCCACAATGGTCACTGCTACCGGTCCAGCATCACTTGGCCCGGGCAAGCGCCTCTACGGCCTGATGCCGAACAACGATCTCGGCTGGGTGGACGAACGCCTGCGGGATGAGGAATTCACTCCCCGTATGTCCGCGCAGCTCAAGCGTTACGCAGGCTAGGTTCTCCCCCGCTTTACGACGGGCGCTGTGTGGCCTGGCTGCGGGGCCCTATTACTTTGCGCACTACGGCTTGGCGCCCTACTGCGACAAGCCCTACTGCGTCGCCAGCGCCTCGTCACACAGGTCACGGAATTCCTTTTCCGCAGCTACATCCGGCTGCGGAATGGGCTCACCATCGATGGACTTAACCACGACCGCGATGCGCACCGAGGACACTAGCCACACCGCATCAGCGGTGAATAGGTCCCTTGGTACCAGAACCGTCGGAGTGACTTTCCAGCCGCAGTTGGCAGCTGTTTCAAACAGCGCTGCCTGAGTCGTGCCCGGCAGCACTCCTTCACCGGGGTTGGGGGTCAGCAGCTCATTGCCGCGCTGAACGATGATGGTCGATGTCGGGCCTTCCAGGAGCTTTCCCTCTGCGGAGGTGAAGATGACATCGTCAAAACCCTTGGACTTGGCATAGCGTAATGCGGCCATATTAGCCGCGTATGACAACGTTTTCGCGCCGATGAGCGCCCACGGTGCACGGGAGCCAAGGTCGAGCGAGAAACCACGCTCTGCAAGCATGACTGATACCGGCTTCAGGCGATTTTCCGCCACCTTTTTCGCGGAGCTTGCCAAAACGTAGCCAGTCGGCCTTCCAGTGGACTCGCGACCACGCGAGTAAACCCACCGCAACGTCGCATCCCCCTCAATTGACCTATCGCGCAACTCCCGTAGTGCAACCTCGGTAGCCGCCCGCCATTGCTCCAGGTCCGGGGTTGGCAAATCCAGCATTAGCGCTGACGATGCGAACCGCTTCTCGTGCCGGTCAGTATTGCAGGTATGACCACCCCTGACCAGTAGTGTTTCAAAAACTCCGTCGCCGCGAATAGCTCCGAGATCGTCCGCGTAGAGGAACGGCTGTCCTGCCTCGACAGCAATCGGGCCACCGTCTGCGAAGACGTCGATAAGCACTAGAGAAGAAAGCGAATCCGTCATACACACAAGCTTAATCCATGCTTAATTTGGGGATTTCTGGTTAACATGAGGGAGTGAGTGTTGAGTATGTAAGTCCTTTGATGTCTCACGTGGCTGGTGCCGCTGCCCTCGAATTGGGCGGACAGACGGTAGGTTTAGAGAAGGCCTCAGAGAACGCCCCAGACGGAACCTCAGCGAAAAACGTCGAGCAAACCACAGGGCAAGCTAGCGTGGCATGGCACTACGGCCGTCCACTGGTAGAGCAACGTCATCTACAAGAGGACTGCGGAGTAGTAGATCGCTCGTACTACCGCGTTATTGAGGTTACTGGCGAGGATCGCCTGACCTACCTCAACACACTTTTTTCACAGAAGGTCGACGATGCCACCCCCGGCACTGTCACTGAAGCCCTGAACCTGGATGCCAACGGTCACGTTCTCCACCACATGACGCTGACTGTTTTGGACGATTCTGTGCTTATCGACGTGCCCCCTGTTGGCTTCGACTCCCTGCTGAAGTACCTGAACATGATGGTGTTCTGGTCCAAGGTGGAAATTGCTGAGATAGAACGGGCGGTTATTTCCGTCATGGGGCCGGATGCCCCTGAGGTACTGGTGTCCGCCGGCCTCGCATTCCCGCAGGTGGGCAAGGCTACGACGGTGGGGCATTCCTATGTCCGACACCTGCCTTGGCCACGCGGCGGACGTGTGGATGTGCTCGTGCGCCGACAGGATTTAGTCGGTGCTTGGGAAGCGCTGATGGCCGCTGGCGCCTCCCCAGTTGGACTGATGGGATGGGAGGCCGAACGCGTAGTCTCCTTGCGGCCGGAGCTGGGAATCGATGTAGATGAGAAGATGATTCCGCATGAGGCTCCGCGCTGGATTGCCTCTGAATTCGACACGGCTGCCGTGCACTTGGACAAGGGCTGCTATCGCGGCCAAGAGACTGTGTCTCGAGTCCACAATGTTGGTCGCTCCCCCCGAGTTTTGGTGATGCTGCAGCTCGACGGCTCAGCTACTCTGCCGGAAACCGGCGATCCAGTGATGATGGGCAAGCGCGCCGTGGGCCGCGTAGGCACCGTCGTGCAACATGCCGATTACGGCCCGATTGCATTGGCTCTGCTTAAGCGCTCGGCGCAGGAACGCGAGGGCCTTGTGGTGGGTGACTGCGCCGTGGCCGTCGACCCTTCCTCCATCGACCGCGTCGAGCAGCTGCCACCGGGTCGTGTGGCCATCAACCGCCTGCGTGGGAAATAAGTAACGGGAAATAGGTAAAGCCACCAGACAGAGTGGTGAAAAAATAACTTTTTCCATTCTTTTTCAGAAAGGTTATTCCCCCAGTTCACAGTACATATTGAGTTGCCTGAGCGCGAGGACACAACCCACTATGGGCCTCCCCGCGTAACCCCTTCGTCTAAAAATCAGCTATGGTGTCTTACAGGAATTAACGCAATAAGACATAAGTGGGTCGGCCGTATCCCCGTGCCGTCCCACGGATTACACAAGGGGGTCAGGCCATGGGTCGCGGCCGTGCGAAAGCAAAGCAGGCGAAGGTTGCCCGTCAGCTCAAGTACGATTCACCAGAAATGGACTTGGAGCGTCTGCAGCGGGAACTCGTCGGCAAGTCGAACGAGTCCGATCGAGACGACTATTACTCTGACTGGGAGGAATGGGCCTCAGGCGCTGGTCGCGACAGCTAGCGTAAGCTAACCGCTGTCGTATTTTCCGCAAAGCGTTTCTATTTCAATAAAACAAGCACCCGCCAACGATTCCGTTGGTGGGTGCTTGTTTTTGCTTAGTGACCGCGTTTATGCTCGGCCGATTATGCTCGGCCGTGGCGGATCGATCCGAGTTACTGACTGCGTTTATGACAAAAATAGCCCGAAAAACGGCTCGGAAGTGCCATAAACTCGCACAGTTTCACATTTGCAGCCCGTGGTTTTGGGGATCTCAGCTGCTCAACCCGGATGTAGGCGGCTCAGCAGTCGGCCACCCTCCACAGTAGACCAGCCGCCCCAGTCCCGACCAGCCGAAGGCCAAAGCTTAGAAGCGCGGGTGGCTGCCGCGTAAAACAGCCCTATCCTCGCCGGCCTCGCTCTTGCGGACAGTACCCAGCTCCCAAGCGTTGATGTGGCGGGCAGTCAGCAGAGCCAGTGCACGATCGCGATCCTCTGCAGAAACAATCGCAACCATACCAACACCCATGTTGAAGGTCTTCTCCATCTCCTCGCGGGAGACGTTGCCGAGCTCAGCAATGGTCTTGAAGATCGGGCCCGGGGTCCATGTTGCGCGGCTCATGTCAGCGGTCAGGCCTTCCGGCATGATGCGAACCATGTTGCCAGCCAATCCGCCACCGGTGACGTGGCAGAAAGTGCGGACCTCTGCCTCGTTCATGAGAGCCAGGCAGTCCTTCGCATAGATCTTGGTTGGCTCCAGCAGCTCCTCACCGAGGGTACGTCCGAAGTCTTCGACGTAACCGTCGAGCTCCAGACCGGCCTTCTCCAGGAGAACGTAGCGAGCCAGCGAGTAGCCATTGGAGTGAAGTCCAGAGGACTCCATGGCGATAATGACATCGCCCTCACGCACGCGGTCCGGGCCGAGAAGCTTGTCCTCTTCCACGACACCGACGCCGGTAGCGGAGACATCGTACTCGCCTGGTTCCATCACACCCGGGTGCTCTGCAGTCTCGCCGCCCAGGAGGGCGCAACCCGCCTGGACGCATCCCTCGGCGATGCCGGAAACGATCTCGGCGACGTGCTCCGGCACGACCTTGCCAATTGCGATGTAGTCCTGCAGGAACAGCGGCTCGGCGCCGCACACGACCAGGTCATCGACGACCATGGCGACCAGGTCCAGGCCGATGGTGTCGTGCTTGCCGACGGCCTGCGCCACGGCCAACTTGGTCCCCACACCATCGGAGGATGCGGCCAGCAGCGGCTTTTCGTAGTTGCCCAGTGCAAACAGGCCGGCAAAACCGCCGAGCCCGCCACGGACCTCTGGGCGAGTGGCCTTCTTGGCAATCGGGGCGAATAGTTCAACGGCGCGGTCGCCGGCTTCGATGTCGACGCCGGCTGCAGCGTAGGAAGCACCAGAAACGTTCTCGGTCATTAGAGGCTCTCGCTTTAAACTTTCTCCCCCGGGCGGCGTTACTGCCGTATCCGGGAGTATTGGCGGACCGGGAACAAAGCAACGGCTGCAATCCACAGCACCGCTTACGCCTTGTTCTCGGTTCAGTTCTCGTAGTTCATTCTAAGGAGGTTTCGAAGCTAATTGCTCGTTGCGGCTTTGGCAGCCTGGGCTGCCTGCATCCTCTCCACAGCTGCCGCATTCGGATTGCCCTCCGGCAGACCCAGCGGGTACTTGCCATCGAAGCAGGCACAACAGACTTCGGTCTTTGCCTGCTCGGAAGCGGCGACCATGCCATCGATGGAGACAAATCCCAGGCTGTCGGCACCAATCGCGGTTGCGATACCGGCGACGATGTCATTTTCATCCACGCCGTTGGCCAACAGCTCGCCCGGAGAGGCGAAGTCAATGCCGTAGAAGCACGGCCATTTCACCGGCGGCGCGGCGATGCGCACGTGCACTTCCTTCGCACCGGCCTCACGCAGCATGCGAATCAGGGCACGCTGAGTGTTGCCGCGGACGATGGAGTCATCAACCACGACCAAGCGCTTACCGGCGATAACTTCCTTCAGCGGGTTCAGCTTCAGTCGGATGCCCAGCTGACGAATCGTCTGCGAAGGCTGAATGAAGGTACGGCCCACGTAACCGTTTTTGGTCAGCCCCTGACCAAACGGAATGCCCGATTCCTGGGCATAGCCAACCGCCGCCGGGGTTCCGGATTCCGGCACCGGCATTACTAGGTCACCGTCAGCCGGGAACTCACGCGCCAACTGGCGACCTAGCTCAAGGCGCACGGCATTGACAGAGCGACCACGGATGTTGGAGTCCGGGCGCGCCAGGTAGACGTACTCGAAAATGCATCCTGCGTGGGTAGTTTCGGCGAAACGCTGCGAACGGACACCGGAGGCATCAATGGCCACCATCTCGCCCGGCTCAATCTCGCGGACGAATGATGCACCGACGATATCCAGCGCACAGGTCTCAGACGCAACTACCCAGCCACCGGACAGGCGGCCCAAGCACAACGGACGCACACCGTGTGGGTCACGCGCAGCGTACAGCGTTTCGCCATCGGTGAAAGTAAGGCAGAAGGCCCCCTTCAGGCGCGGCAGAAGCGTCAGCGCAGCCGCTTCCACGTTGGTGCTGCAGCCGTGGTCTTCTGGGTGATCAACCTTGCCGGTTTCGTCGGCAAGCAGTGCGGTCATAATTGCGGAGTCGCTAGGCAACTCTCCCTGATCGCGCATCAGCCCCTTATCCACTGCCTCACGGAACAGCGTGAGGTGGTTGGTCAGGTTGCCGTTGTGCCCCAGCGCGATGTCCGTGCCGTCGGAAGCCATCTGGAACATCGGCTGTGCATTCTCCCACGCAGGAGCTCCAGCGGTGGTGTAGCGCGTGTGCCCGACGGCTACGTGCCCCTTCAGAGCGTCGAGCGTCTGCTCATCAAAAACCTGGGAAACAAGCCCGAGATCCTTGAATACGAGAATTTGGTCGCCGTCGCCGACTGCGATACCGGCGGCTTCCTGGCCGCGATGTTGCAGGGCAAACAAGCCATAGTAGGTGAGTTTGGACACGTCTTCGCCAGGTGCCCAAACGCCAAAGACGCCACATTCTTCACGCGGGGATGTCTCCCCCAGATCGTCGTAAGGCGAAATTGGCAACAGTTTGGTCTTTGGTGCACCTGAAATGTTGGTATCGGCCACGACATTCACACTAATAGCCCCACCCGCCCGGGCACCAATTCAGCATCCCCCCAACGGGTTTTAAGAAATGCGCGCCACCGGCAGATGATTCCCGATTTCCGCCGCACGCGTGCCCGACATATCGATGTGCGCCTGCACCTGCTCTAACGTGATCATTCCGCACGCGAGTCCCAGCCAAATCTCCGGCGACATCTCCACGACATTGGGCGGCGTACCGCGTGTGTGCCTGGGCCCCTCAATGCACTGGACCGCGACGAAGGGCGGCACGCGCACCTCGACGCTATGCCCCGGCGCCTCTTGGGCGAGCATCCGCACGGACAGACGCACCGCTTTGGCGAGGCTCGCACGGCTTAACGACGGCCCCTGCGCCCCATCTGCCCCGGCGAAGGAGGCAGCCTTTTGGTCAGATAGCAATTCGCGGCCGAGAAGACGTTGCGCCGCCCAGGGTGCGGCGGTGGAAAGAGCGCTGCGAACGTCGAAAGGCGAGATTTTGGATACCATAACCTCATCCTAGAGTTATGCTTTCATATATGGATACGCAGTCAACTGAAAAAGCTGAACAGGTGCACGCTCCAGCGTCACCATCTCTTGTACTCCGTTTTATGGCGTCGCCGACCGATGTCATTATGGCCGGAACCAATTCCGTCCACGGCGGCCGTGTGTTGCAGTGGATTGACAAGGCCGCTTACGCCTGTGCGACCGGCTGGTCGGGACGCTACTGCGTGACTGCGTACTTCGGTCACATTCACTTCACTCGCCCGATTCCCAGCGGCCACATTGTTGAGGTGCGCTCCAAGATTGCGCATACCGGTCGCAGTTCTATGCACATCGTCAACGAGGTGCTCTCAGCTGATCCGCGCGAGGGCAAGTTCACCCGCGCAGCTGACTGCCTAGTGATCTTCGTGGCCATGGATGAAAATGGTAAGTCGACACCGGTTCCGAAGTGGGTGCCGCAAACGGAGGAAGAAGAGCGTGTTGAAAAGGCCGCTCTTTCCCGTTTTGAGCTCCGCCGCGACATCGAAGCCAGCATGCGCGCGCAAACGTACTCCGCGGATTCCTCTGCACCCGAGCTGACCACACGTTTCCTGGCAAAGCCGACCGATGTTAACTGGGGCGGAAACGTCCACGGCGGTACCGCCATGGAGTGGATTGATGAGGCTGCGACGGCAGTTACCACCAACTGGGCGGGACGCCAGACTATTTCCGTGTACGCAGGTGGTATTCGCTTCTACAACCCAATCCACATTGGCGACCTAGTTGAGGTGCGCGCACGCATCCTGCGCACCGGCACGACCTCGATGCACCTGTCGGTGCAGGTCTACTGCTGTGAGCCCCGCAAGGGTGTCGGCGGACTGCGCAAGGCTCTGCACTCGACCATGACTTATGTCGCAATTGACGACGATTTCAACCCACAGCCGGTACCGCACTTCCAGCCGACGACGGATGAGGACAAGCGCCTGCACGCTCACGATCTGTCGCTGAAGGCGCTGCGTGACAAGTACAGCCCGCTACCGCTGATTGAGCGCGAACAGGATTAAGCCGCCTGGCCGCCCGGCTTCCTGTTTTTCCACCAGATGGATAGGAACATCCAGCCAATCAGCGCGAAGGTGATGTAGGTGACGTACCGGTCAATCGTCTGCAGGGAGCCCTGGATACTTGGGCCAAACTTCAGGCCCAAGTACAGGTAGAAGCACTTGAGCATTGCGGCACAGAGGAAGAGGTACACACCTACTACCCAGCCGCGCACCTTCGCAATACCACCGATGGCCACGACGATCGTGGCCGGAATCGGCGAGAATGGCACAAACGATGCCAGCACACTCAGCCCGATGCGTTCATAGATGAAGTTCTCCATCTTCTTAAACCATCGCGGTGGATGGCCGCCGAAACTCATCGTGATGAATTCCGTGCCCCACTTCTTGCCCATCCAGTAGAAGAACGGCATGAACTTAATTGTCGACAGCGCCGCAATCACCACAACAGCGAAGAGGAAGAGCGGCCTATCCTCGTTTTCCGACGCGAGAATCAGCACCGAGAGATTCGAGCCCGTCAGCCACGTATGCAAAAACGTGTACTTGAGCAGCAAAACCGCGCGGAACGGGATAATTGCAAAGCCGTACACGGCAACCAGCATCAGCGATGCATAGAGAAGCTTGTCTATTTTGTCCGGCTCACGCAGGAAGCTCGGCAGATCCTCACGAGGGTCGTGCTCGGCCTCGTTACGCATGTCGGGTGAAGTCATGAACCACAGTCTAACTGCACGACTCCTTCCGCAGCAGGAGCCGCAGACTATGCCATTACGTACGGCTCAGACGCACTCGCCAAGGACGACCGCAGTGCCGCCTACTATCCTGGGAAGATATGACCACCGATTCACCCGCGCCTGTGCCCGCACAGCAGCCTCACGCACCACGGTCTGAGTCTTCCTCACCATCGCTTGACGACGGCCAGGAGAACGCATCCTCACCGAGCATGCTGCAACGTGTTCGCGCCGCTATCCCGCCTGTGTCCATCCTGGTACTGACGGCGGTATTCCTCTTCGCCGGGTGGTTCACGCTCTTCGGTCCTATCAATGTTCTGGCTTGGCGTGGTGGCACGTTCCCCCGCACCGAGGCAGACCGCCCCTACTATCAGCAGGCTCTGAAGGATGTTGCGCGCTATCAGTACGAGGAGCAGCCCTCCCCTGAGGTTTACTTCGGCCTGGCGTGTGGCGCTACTGATGCCGACATCCGCAGCGTTATCCCCAAGGTCGGCGAGCACCCGAATTCAGACGCAGACCCAACCGCTGATGAAGATGCCGTCACCGCCGCTGCTGCTACCAGGCCGGGTTCTGCACCTGCGGCTACGAACCAGACATCGAAGCTGAATCCAAACCTTGACGCATTCGGAGACACGGTCGACTGCTCCGGTTCCTGGACTGCGCCATTCTTGTCATTCCTACTCGCATCCGCGGGTGTTCCGGTCTTTGATACGCCCGAGAATTCGGCTGCCAATAGTGCCACCGACAACAACAGCACAGAGCAGTACAACACTGCGCAGAACAGAACAGCGCAGAACAGCACTGCCACAACCGAGAACCCATGGCTGGTTGCGGATGTCGAACAGCTCATGGATGCCTACAAGGCACATGATGCTTTCGTCACCGACAAGGACTTCTCTCCTCAGGTGGGTGACATCATTTTCTACCGCTACCCCGCAGGCCTTGGGGTGCACGCCAACATGGTTGTCGCGGTTCAGGGTGACTGGGTCACCATCGGTGGCGATGAGCTTGGCAAGGTCGGTCTAGCTAGCATGACCTTGCGGAACCGAGGTGGCATCGTGGGCTACGGCACCACGGGCTACTTCGAGCAAGCACCGCTGGACGCCAGCAAATAGCCAAGTTTAAATAGGCAAGTTTTCCTCGATGAGGTCGCGCAGAGCGTCGTCGTCAGGTGAGACCTTGGAGCGGAAACGGCCGATGACCTCCCCCTCGGGCGAGATAACAAACTTTTCGAAGTTCCACTTCACGTCCCCAGCCTCGCCGTCGGCGTCCGGGGTTTCCTTCAGCAGCTTGTAGAGTGGGTGAGCGCTGTCGCCGTTGACCTCCGTCTTTTGGAAGAGCGGGAAGGTAACGCTGAATTCGCGCTGGCAGAACTGCTTGATTTCCTCGGCACTGCCGGGCTCTTGCCCGCCGAACTGGTTGCAGGGGAAGCCGAGGACGAAGAAGCCTCGGGGTGCGAGTTCGTCGAAAAGTCCTTGCAGATCGTCGTACTGATCCGTGAAACCGCACTCCGAGGCGGTGTTGACGATAAGCAGAACGTGGCCTGCCCAGTCGTTCATCGTTGCTTCGTTGCCGTCGATAGTGGTCACTGGGATGTCGAAGAGATTGCTCATAAACCCCACACTAGGGCAGTCCCACGATAGCCGTCAGAGGTGACGACTAGCCGACCTGCTCCATGCCTTCAAAGAACTCGCGGCCCAGCGGCACCGAAGAGTGGTTGACCGGCTGCGCACCCCCATCGACCGCCTGGTCAATGATGCCGACAACATCCTGGCGCAGCTTGTGCTCCCGCAGTTTCGAAGCGTTAACGGAGATACGCACCGCGCGGCCCTTCTCCAGCGAGCGCTGCACTGAGGAGCGCACCGCGCGGCGCCACCAACCGGCGCCGCCGAAGCCCTCGCCGATAGCCAGCACGCGAGTTGGATCAACAGCACCAGTGATCAGGTCGCGGACCCCATTTCGGTCCGCTGCAACACGGAAGCCCAGCTCCGGCAACACATTCATGGTCTCTGGCGACATGGTCCACTTCGGCGGTGCAAAGACATCCGTCTCAAAACCCATCGCACGCATCTGGCGCGTTGCGGCAATCAGGCGCAAGCGCGCTTCATGTTCGCTCAACGACGCAAATTCCGCGCCTCGGCCTCGAACCGACTGATCGAACCCCGCGAGAACAATCTCGATGCCGTCATCGCTACGACGGCGGAGCCAATCCAGCACCGCCGGAGCTTCCCGCAACGACCAGTTCTTACCCGCATGCGGCGCTACCAGCAGAGACGGCGTAATACCGCGCTGTTCCATCGCTGCCACGAAACGAGCGACATCGAGCAATGTGCCATCGCGCAAACCCGACACCGACACCAAAAGCGGCGAACCGACCACACCACCGTCAATAGTTACGAGCTCTTTGCCCGCTGGACGAACGACCTGGTCTGTCGTCCGAATCTGTTCTTGCACCCCGCTGCCTGCCATGGATTCAACAAAAACAGGCGTATGTAAATTTTTGGTAACGGAGAGGACAAAGCTTGGAGAATACTCAGAGGCCTTTCAAGTAAGAGTTCAGATTATCCCCAGTGCACAACCTCATCGAGCGCCAAACCCTTGCGCCAACCAAACTTCTCCAAGTCACGCTCCGCGGCCAGGTGCGTTACCGGACCAATGCACAGCCAGGCCACCGGCCGCACGGGCGCCTCGACACCGACAAAGTTGGCCAGGAAATCCTCATGGTAGAAACTGACCCAACCGACGCCGAGCCCCTCTGCCGTAGCAGCCAGCCACAGATTCTGAATAGCCAGCGCGACTGACATTAACCCGGTGTCATCGACGGTGTCGCGGCCGAGAATGTTCTTGCCGCCACGGGTCGGGTCATAAGTGACGACGATGCCCGTTCCCGAGTCCACAATTCCTTCAATCTGAATCGGATTGAAAGTCTCGCGCCGCTCGCCTTCGAGTTTGGCTGCGAATTCAGCGCGGCGTCCGGCTACATGGTCGGCAAACTGCTGCAGGCGAGCCGAATCCTGAATGATGTGAAAGCCCCATGGTTGGGACAGCCCCACCGAAGGAGCGGCGTGAGCGGCCGCCAACACGCGCATCAATCGCTCCCTGTCCAACTTTTCTCCGGCGAATTCGCGGCGGACATCCCGCCGCCGAAAAAGCGTGTGGTAGACGGCCAACTGATCGTCGGAAAGCGAATCGGTGTCAAAACCCTGCGCGGACAGCAGCGTGCGCATATCCATGCCGTTACTCCACCGCACCAGCAGTGTGGACAATCCAGGCATACTCGAAGGCAGTCTGATGCCAGCGTTCGTAACGGCCAGAAACACCACCGTGACCAGCGGACATCTCGGTCTTGAGCAGGAACTGGCCCGGCTCGCCGCCGACAACTTCGCGCAGCTTGGCGATCCACTTTGCCGGCTCCACGTAGAGCACGCGAGTGTCGTTCAAACTAGTAGTCGCGAGAATCTTCGGGTACTTCACATCGGCCGAGATGTTCTCGTACGGCGCGTAGGAGGCCATGTAGTCGTAGACCTCCGGGTCGTGGTACGGATCGCCCCACTCATCCCACTCCACCACGGTCAGCGGCAGCTCTGGCATCAGCATGGACGTCAGGCAGTCGACAAACGGGACCACGGCCTGAATGCCCGCGAACCTATCGCCAGCAATGTTTGCGACCACACCCATCAGCATGCCGCCCGCTGAACCGCCGAGCGCTACCAACTGCTGGCGCGTGGTCCAACCAGAATCCAGCAGGTAGTCAGCGACGGCGACGAAGTCAGTGAATGTGTTCTTCTTCGTGGTTGCGCGACCGTTCTCCCACCAGCCACGACCCATCTCGCCGCCACCGCGGACGTGTGCAATGACAAAGATCATCCCACGATCCAGCAGCGACAGCCGGGCGATGGAAAAGCCCGGATCCATCGAGGATTCGTAGGAACCGTAGCCGTAGAGCAGCGTCGGATTCGGCGCATCCAAATCCAAATCCGCGCGGTAAATAATCGACACCGGAATCTGGGCACCATCGCTTGCACTCACCCATTCACGCTTGGCGACGTAATCACCGCGATTAAACTCCCCGCGAATCTTCTGCTCCTTGAGCAGCACCCGCTTGCCCGAGGCAATATCAATCTGCCAGAGCTGCGACGGCGTGGTGAAGGAGCCGTAGGCGTAGCGCAACACCGGGGTGTCCCATTCAGCGTTGCCGGTAGTGCCTGCGGAGTAGAGCTCTTCGTCGAATTCGAGCTCGACGAAGTTCACAGCGGACGCTGGCACTGGGTCGGCAGCATCGCCCGTCTCAGCGGAGCCAGCACCATCCTCGTCCTGCGCCAATACCGCCAGCGCCACACGACCAATACCGCCGCGACGGTACCCAAACGCGATGTGCCCAGCGAAGCAGTCAACGCCCTCAACACGGACGTCATCGCGGTGAGCAACCAGCTCAGTGAGATCCGAAATACTGTCGAAAGACCCCACCGGCACCATGGCCAGTGCGAAGTTCGAGCCAGTTATATTGTGTGTAATCAGCCACATATCCTGGCCGCTAATGACGGCGTGATCGATGTCGTATTCAACACCGGACTCGCGCGGGCGCACGCAGGTGAACTCACTGGTCGGGTCACTGGCGTCCAGGTACCAGACCTCAGAGGTAATCTTCGAGGAGCTCTCAATAATCAGGTACTTTTCGCTGCGTACCGTACCGACTCCGACCCAGTAGGCCTCATCGGGCTCATGGAAGACACAGACGTCGTCCTCGGTAGAGGTGCCTACGCGGTGACGCCACACGGAATCCGGCCGCCAGGCTTCGTCGACCTTCTGATAGAAGATCCATTCCGAGCCAACCCAGGTAGCACCTGCGGCGATGCCCGCAATTTCGTCGTCAAGCAGTTCGCCCGTGCGCAAATCCTTTACGCGCAGCGTGTAGCGCTCGTCGCCTGTGACGTCGGTGGAGTAGGCCAGCAGATTGCCGTCCGCGGAGACGCTCGCTGCGCCGAGGGCGAAGAAGTCGTGGCCTTCGGCCAGCTCGTTGGCATCCAGGATGACCTGTTCTCCTGGTGCCGGAGAGTCGTCCGCAATGGTCGGCGGAGTCCACGCGGCAAGACCGTCACCGGCCTCCGCACGCACGCGACAGCTCATCCCGTAAGACTTGCCCTCCTGCGTGCGTGAGTAGTACCACCAGCCATTAAGGCGAGTTGGGACCGACATGTCGGTCTCCTGCACGCGTGACTTGATTTCCTTAAAAATCGCGTCCGCGGTGCCATCAAGATCGGAGGTAAAAGCCTCCGTATAGGCATTTTCAGCCTCTAGGTATTCGATAACCTCGGGGTTTTCCTTATCGCGGAGCCACTCGAAGCTATCGGTGAAGTCCCTTCCGTGGAAGGACCGAGTCACCGGCTTCCGTTGTGCACGGGGTGCGGGCAAATCCTTTTTTGCAGGCCTGCCGACGGATGCCGAGTCCAAGGTCACTTCGCTCACGCAGGTTCTCCAATCCAGTCCGAGAAGCGGCGGCCTGACAGTCGTTCGTAGGCCTCAACGTACCGCTCGCGAGTTGCTTCCACAACACTACCTGGCAGCGCCGGCGGCGGAGTGCCCTCGTCCTTCTTCCAGCCGGACTTGGAGCAGGTCAGCCAGTTTCGGACGTACTGCTTGTCGAAGCTCGGGTTAACCGAACCCTCCTGGTAGGAGTCGGCTGGCCAGTAGCGGGAGGAGTCCGGGGTGAGAACCTCGTCGGCCAGCACCAGGTTGCCGTCGGAGTCGAAACCGAACTCGAACTTGGTGTCGGCCAGGATGATGCCGCGCTTAGCAGCCAGCTCAGCAGCCTGGGTGTAGATACGCAGGGTGGCATCGCGCAGTTCTTCGGCACGCTTCTGCCCCAGGGACTCCACAACGGCGTCGAAGGAGACATTCTCGTCGTGCTCGCCCAGTTCGGCCTTGGTGGCCGGGGTGAAAATCGGTTCTGGCAGCTTGGAGCCCTCGACGAGGCCCTCTGGCAGCTCAATGCCACAGACAGTGCCGTTTTCCTTGTACTCGACGAGACCCGAGCCGGTCAGGTAGCCACGTGCGACACACTCGAATGGCAGCATGTCCAGCTTCTTGCACACCAGCGCACGGCCGAGGCACTCTTCCGGAATGCGCTCATCGTCAGCCGGGCCAGCCATATGGTTCGGAAAGTCGATCTCGTCGAAGAAGAACACGCTCATCGCGGTGAGCACTCGACCCTTGTCAGGAATCGGGGTCTCCAGAATGTGGTCGAAGGCAGAAATACGGTCACTGACCACAAGCAGCAGAGTCTCAGGGTCAATCTCGTAGATTTCCCGGACCTTGCCCGCGGAAAGATGGTTATACGAGGAAAGTTCAGGTCGCATGGCGATAAAGTCTAAACCCCTATACGCCTTTGCACTCTATTGATACCTCCGGCCGCCACCCCAACTAGTGGGGATTGACGCAATTACCGTCGTCAAGCGGGAAAAATTTTGAGATTCCGGACTGCTGCCCATCGAATTTTTCACAGGTGGACGACGGTGTTTACCCCTCACCTCCCCCGCTCGGTAGATGACCGGGCAAAAATATTTCTAAAAACGTGACAGAAAACACCGATACCAGTATTGTCTAAATTTAGTAATTCACGTCACACTTCAAGGATTTTGAAGGGAACAATCACATGGCAGCTCAGGCCAACAATAACTCTCTGCGCCGCGCGGTCGTCGTCGGCGGTAACCGCATTCCGTTCGCTCGTTCTAATAAGGAATACGCTAACGAGTCGAACCAGGACATGCTGACCGCTGCAATCGACGGTCTCGTCGCCCGCTTCGGTATCGGCGGCGAACGCCTCGGTGCAGTCTCCGCCGGCGCTGTGCTGAAGCACTCCCGTGACTTTAACCTCACCCGTGAGTGTGTCCTCGGCTCCGCACTGGCGCCGGACACCCCGGCTTTCGACATTCAGATGGCATGTGCCACCGGCATGGAGGCCCTCAACTCTGTCTCCAACATGATTAAGCTGGGCCAGATTGACTCCGCTATCGCCGGCGGTGTGGACACCACCTCCGACGCTCCGATTGCTGTCAACGACCGTCTGCGCAAGATCCTGCTGGAGGCCAGCCGCCAGAAGTCCACTCTGGACATGGCAAAGGTCTTCCTGAAGACCCGTCCGTCCGACCTGGCTCCGGACACTCCGTCGACCGGCGAGCCCCGCACTGGCCTGTCCATGGGTGAACACCAGGCCATCACCACCGCCAAGTGGGGCGTTACCCGAGCTGAGCAGGATGAGCTCGCCGCCGCTTCCCACCAAAACATGGCAAACGCTTACGACGAGGGCTTCTTCACTGACCTCGTCACCCCGTACAAGGGCGTTTCCCGTGACACCAACATGCGCCCGGACTCCACCCCGGAGAAGCTGGCCAAGCTCAAGCCAGTCTTCGGCCGCGGCCTGGAAGCAGAGCCGACCATGACCGCCGGTAACTCCACTCCGCTTACCGACGGCGCCTCTGCCGTCCTCGTCTCCACCCCGGAGTGGGCCGCTGAGCGCGGTCTGCCGGTGCTTGCCGACGTCGTCGATTCCGAGGCAGCCGCAGTTGACTTTGTCCACGGCGACGAGGGTCTGCTGATGGCTCCGGCTTACGCCACCCCGCGCCTGCTGGCCCGCAACGGCTGGACCTTCGACGACTTCGACTTCTTCGAGATCCACGAGGCTTTCGCCGGCACCGTCCTGTCCACCATGAAGGCATGGGAGGACGAGGAGTTCTGCCGTACCAAGCTCGGACTGGAAGGCCCGCTGGGCTCCATTCCGCGCGAGAAGCTCAACGTCAAGGGCTCTTCCCTGGCAGCCGGCCACCCATTCGCCGCTACCGGCGGCCGCATTGTGGCAGCCCTCGCCAAGATGCTGCGCCAGAAGGCAGACGAGACCGGCAAGACCACTCGCGGCCTGATCTCCGTCTGTGCCGCAGGCGGCCAGGGTGTTGTCGCAGTTCTCGAGGCTCGCGTCTAAAAGCGCACCACCGATAAAGACACTTTTACTTTCAAGGAGAATTTTCCATGACCGATAAGTACCAGGAACTCGTCAACGGTGGTCCGCTCACTGGACTGGCTAAGGCCGCTGGCCTGCCACAGCCACCGTTCCTGCGCCGCTACAAGCCGGGCGGTCCGCTGCTGAACAACGACAAGGTGCTCGTCACCGGCGAGGGTGCAGATGCAGACGCAGTTGCAGCTCAGCTGACAGAGTGGGGCCTGCAAGTTCGTCGTGGCAACGCCGCTGACGACAAGATTGGTGCCATTGTCCTCGTCGCCACCGAGGCTAAGCGCCCGGCAGAGCTGCAGGGCCCGGTGCTCGCTGCTGCAAAGCACATGCGCAAGCTGGACAAGGGTGGCCGCATCGTCACCGTCTCCCGCGCCAAGGATGCTCACCACAACGCAACTCCGGCCGAGATTGCTGAGAACGCTGTCGCCGGTGGTATCGAGGGCCTGATCCGCTCCCTCGGCCACGAGGTTCGTGGCGGCTCCACCGCTAACGGCATCCTCGTTGCTCCGGGTGTCTCGGTCACCGCACCGTCCGTGATTTCCTCCCTGCACTTCTTCCTCTCCGGCCGCTCGGCCTTCATCGATGGCCAGTTCCTCCGCGTCTCCTCCGACGCTGGTGAGATCCCAGCTGACTGGGATAAGCCGCTGGCTGGCAAGGTTGCCGCTGTCACCGGTTCCGCCCGTGGTATCGGCGCCGCTATCGCTCGTCAGCTCAAGGCTGACGGCGCAGACGTCATCGTCATCGACGTTCCGCAGGCTGGCGAGGCGCTGTCCAAGGTTGCCAACGAGCTCGGTGGCCTGGCTCTGCAGCAGGACATCACTGCCGACGACGCCGGCAACGCCATTGCCGATGCTGCTGTGGCCCGCTACGGCCGCCTGGACATCGTCATCCACAACGCAGGTATCACCCGCGACAAGATGTTCGCCAACATGGACGACGCCAAGTGGGGCTCGGTCATCGCCGTCAATATCGAGTCTCAGTTGAAGATGAACGAACAGCTGCTGAATCACAAGGCCTTCGAGAAGGCTCCGCGTATTGCCACCATGGCTTCCACCTCCGGTATCGCAGGTAACCGCGGTCAGACCAACTACGCCACCTCCAAGGCCGGTGTTATCGCAATGGTCGAGGCTTACGCTGAGGAGTTCGCTAAGCGCGGCGGCAACATCAACGCTGTTGCTCCGGGCTTCATCGAGACCGACATGACCGCTGCTATTCCGTTCGTCAACCGCCAGGTTGCTCGACGCGTGAACTCGCTGCAGCAGGGCGGCCAGCCGGGCGATGTCGCCCAGGCAATCGCCTTCTTGGTCTCCGACCGCGCTCTCGGCGTCAATGGCCACGTCCTGCGCGTCTGTGGTCAGAACATCGTCGGTGCCTAAGCGAAGTCGTGACTTCCGCATAGGCTCCCGATAAGGAGGAAAGAGGAAAACTTATGGCTAAGACCCTGGACGCCATTCCCAATCTGGTTCCGCTCTACGCCAAGGCAGCTGCTGGTTCGGCAAAGAAGCGCCCGAACTCCACCGAAATCAAGGTCGATGAACTAGTGGTCAAGGGTGTCACTGTCGATGCCGACCGCGACCAGGACTTCCGCGACGTCGTTGGCGCCCCGAAGTCTGAGCAAGCGTTCTTCGGCCACATCCACGCCCTAATCATGCCCATTCAGATGGAGCTGATGGCTGGGGACGATTTCCCGCTGCCGATGATGGGCCTGGTCCACACCGAGAACACCTACCGCGAAATCTCGCCTGTCACACTCGGCGGCAAGGTTGATATCGCGGTGAAGGTTGCCGCATTCCGCGCTCACCGCTCGGGCACTGAGGTTGTTCTGGAGTCGACTGTTGCATCGTCCACATCCGGCGCCACCTTGGTCGAGGAGCAATCGGTGTACCTGGCCAAGGGCGTTCGCCTGAAGGACGCCGAGGGCTTCGAAGAGGTCCAGGCACAGCGTGAGGCCATCAAGTCCGGCGCCGAGACCATCAAGCGTGAGCAGTTTAAGGTCCCCTTCCCCACCGCTCAGTGGAAGCTGGCTGGCAACACCGGCCGCAAGTGGGCCAAGGTTTCCGGTGACTGGAACCCGATTCACATCACCTCTGTCTCCGCGAAGGCTCTGGGCATGCCAGCAGCGATTGCACACGGCATGTACACCGCCTCCCGCGCGCTGGCTGAGGCACAGGTTCTGCCGGGTCAGTCGTACGAGTTCCAGATTTCCTTCGGTGCGCCGGTCGTTCTGCCGACCACCATCAATGTCGCACTCACCCACACCGGTGACGGTGCAGGTGCTGCTCACAACCTGACTGAGGGCAGCTCCAACATCGGCCGTGCAGTCAACATTGTCGCGTGGGATCGCAAGAAGAAGCGTCCGCACTTCACCGGAAGTGTTCGTCCGCTGAAGTAGTTGATGCGAAAGCGCTGAAAAACCGCCGCGCTTTGGAAAACCAGTCTCCTCATCGACTGGGCCTTTCCAAAGCGCGGCGGTTTTGTTTCCCTGTTGTGCTTTTGCCCAGGGCACGACTGGAGCCCCCTCCGAGAGACACCGCCTCCTCCCTCTCTCCCCCCCCCGGCCGGCAACCCCGCCACTTTCCCGCCTTGAAGATCAGCTGCTGGGTTTTTCCGCCGTTAATGCAGAGTCGCGGCTTTACTTCGCAATTGCGTGACTAAGCACTTTTCAACCGCATGTAGGCAACGCCTTGTTGACACCCCATTCACTCCTCTATTTTATGTTCAATCCATTGAACATAGGAGGTAATCGAGTGTCTTCATCATCGAAGACGCCGCTGACTTTCACGGAACTCCCACCGGAGGAGTCACCCCGAATCGTGTACTTCTCCAGTGCTTCTGAAAACACTCACCGGTTCGTCCAAAAGCTGGCTCAACCAGCAGCACGCATCCCGTTACATCCGCGAAAAGACGGAATGATTCGCGTTTGCAGCCCATTTGTCCTGATCACACCGACTTATGGTGGCGGATGTCGGCGCCGCGCGGTACCTAAGCAAGTCATCGCTTTTCTCAACGACGAAACCAACAGGAGTTTCATCCGCGGTGTCATCACCTCGGGCAACACAAATTTCGGCACCGACTTTTGCATAGCCGGAGCCATCATTTCTGCAAAATGCCAGGTTCCGGAGCTATACCACTACGAGCTACTGGGGACAGACCACGATGTGGAAAACGTCAAAGAGGGCCTGGAAAAATTCTGGAGGAGCGCTACTTCTTGAACATCTACAGCTATTCAACTACGCCACCGTCTTTTCGAAAGGACCCAGCTGCCCGCCTTCGGCCGATCAACTGGAACCGAGTGCAAGATGACAAAGATCTCGAAGTGTGGAATCGCCTAACAGCAAATTTTTGGCTGCCCGAAAAAGTTCCGCTGTCCAATGACCTTGCAGACTGGCGACGTCTCACCGATCTAGAACGCGAGCTGACCATGAAGGTCTTCACCGGACTGACCATGCTCGACACAGTCCAGGCGTCTGTCGGGGAGATTTCCCAAATTCAAGATGCCCGCACCGAACATGAAGAGGCCGTCTACACGAATATCGCTTTCATGCAAGCAGTGCATGCAAAGTCTTATTCTTCAGTATTTTCTACGCTATCCAATACCCCTGACATCGACGCTGCCTACCAATGGGCAGTCGCCAATGACATCCTGCAGGCTCGGTCAAAAGCTGTGCTCAAACACTATTACGGCGACGTTCCACTCAAGCGAAAGGCGGCAGCAACGCTTCTTTCGTCCTTCTCGCTCTACGCCGGCTTCTACCTCCCGCTGCACTTCGCATCACGTGGCATCCTGACCAATACCGCCGACATGGTGCGCCTGATTCTGCGTGACAAAGCTGTTCACGGCTATTACTCCGGCTACAAATTCCAGCGAGGCGTAGAAACCTACGACACCGCCACGCAAACGCAGATGAAGGCTTTCGTCTTCGAACTTCTCGATGATCTATACCAGCTCGAACTGAGGTACTCCGAAGCCCTATACCAACCACTCGGGCTCTACGACGACGTTGCCAACTTCATTCGATACAACGCCAACAAAGCGCTCATGAACTTGGGATACCCGCAGCGGTTTAACCATGAAGAGACCGCCTTCAAGCCCGAAATTCTCGCCGCCCTCACCCCGGGGTCAGATGAAAACCACGACTTTTTCTCCGGTTCCGGCTCCGCATATGTCATCGGAAAAGCCGAAGACACCGCAGATGAAGACTGGGATTTCTAAATCCACGTCTTTCCCCATACATCCTAAGAAAGGAACATTCGCATGACTGCACAGATTTCTATCCTGGTAGGAAGCTTGCGTCGAGCCTCCTATGCACGAAAGATTGCACTCAAGGCAGCCACGTACTTCCCCGATGACTTCAAAGTCGACATCGTCGAGATTCGTGACCTCCCTCTCTACAACTTCGACTACGACGACCCCGCAGTGTCCGATATTGCGACTCCCGCGGAATACACCAGTTTCCGGGAAACCATTAAAGCCAGCGATGGCATCCTATTTGTCACCCCAGAAAACAACCGCACAATTCCTGCAGCTCTGAAGAATGCCGTTGACATCGGATCTAAGCCCAACGGTGATGTGGCATGGAAGAACCTGCCCGCGGGAATTATCAGCCACTCCGTCGGCCGTATGGGAGGTTATAGCTCTCAGAAGAACTTGCGACTCGCGCTGTCGTACTTCGACATGCCGATGCTCGGTCAGCCAGAGGTCTTCCTGGGACAATCGCCAACACTCATTGACGAACAAGGAGAATTCACGTCGTCAAGCACTGAGGACTTTGTTCGCGACTACATCAACAGATTTGCAGACCTAGTTCGAGAGCAGAGCCCACGCCACTAACTGAAATCCCCTAATCAGCGCAGCGTTACTGGGGATATCGCCGTATGAAGATTCTTCACTGACTAGGATCAAACGCTGCGTTCTCTGCACGGCTAAGCGCTCGTCGTTAGGCTCATTTTCATGACTGTTTCTATCTCGGCCGTGATCGCGCTTAACGACGACCCCCGCGCCGCTGCGCGGTTTTACGCCGAAGGTTTTCACTCCAACATCAAGCCCAACTCCACCACGCTCACCATCGGCGGGATGGACTTCGAACTCATTGAGAACGGGAACCGCCGATTAACCCCCGCTGTGTCTTTTATGGTGCGATTTGCCCCTGGTCAGGAAAACCAGCTACGCAGCCTGTGGGAGCATCTGATGGCGGGTGATGAAACCATCAGCGGTGGTGCTGCACTCATGCCCCTGACCAGCTACGATTTCTCGCCGCTCTTTGGCTGGTTGGTCGACGGCAATGGGGTCAACTGGCAACTGATGATTAATTCCTTAACCAGCGGGGCTGCAAGCACGGACTCTGCCGCAAAGACAGCGAATCCCGCCGTTATTCCCTACTTCATGTGGACAGGCGACGAACCACAGGCTGCCGCCGCCACCGAGGTATACAACCAACTTTTCGGGTCAGAGAATTTCATGACGCTCGACTCGCCGGGCATGCACAATTTCACCTTCGGCGACGGTGTGGCGATGCGTCTCTCCAGCGATTCTGCCGAAGAGGTCGAAAGCGCCTGCCAAGCGCTTGGCCTTACAGGCGCTGAGGTTGCCGAGGGCACGGAAGCCGTCGTCAAGCCTGACCGATTCGGCGTGTACTGGACGCTCTAGCGTTACTTACGGGTCAACGCGATTGTCGCGCCGATGACCAAGACTAGAAGCACTGTCCCCATAGAGAACCACATCATCTTCGAGGAGCCGTCATCCTCGTTTTCTTCGGTGGTCTTCGGATTCTGCTGGCTACTAGTCGGGGTTTCGCTACTTGGCGACTTGTGCGCGACCTGTTCAAAAGCTGGGCCCGGGATCTTCTCGCCGACCAACTCCGTGGTCAGCTGGTAAGTCACCGGGACGTTTTGAACATCCGCGACATCGTGGGATTTACCGGCGCCCCAACTGTTGTTGAAGAAGACAACGATGTACTGGTCACCATCCAGCCACGCTCTTTCAGCCTCGTAATCGCCCGACTTTTCGCCATCTTCGCCGATCCGATTGCGGTAGTTAATCCGGGCCGAGTTACCAAATGTTGTCTCTTCGCCAATCTGGTGTTCATTTACCGGACGGTTTTCCTCGCTACCGGCGAGCTGGCGTGCCGAATTCAGCGTCTTGATATCCAGGCCGGAGATTTGTGCAAGCTTGTCCGCTTCTGGGGCGTCAATGAGTTTGACGGCGCCGCGGAGCTGCTGCCCATACTCGGACTTGATCTTGTACACGTGCGTCTCACCAGGAACAATGTCGGCCGTGACGCTGCTGATGTTGTCGGCAGTAAGTTCCGTGGCGTCATCGAACCACGAACCTGGGGTGACCTTCTTAGCCTGATCTGCTTCCGGCGTCGCGGGCGGAGGGTTCAAGCTCTCCTTGTCGGACGGGAACGCCTCCGGCACATCAGTCAGGTTTTCGTTGGCGAAACGCTTGATGATCACTTCTGCAGGAATGTCCTGACCTTCGAAGGGGCCTCCTTTTCGGGCCACGGAGAACACCATATTGCCCGACTTACAGTCCCCCTCCGCTCCTCCGGGCTGCTTGGTTGTTATCGATGCGAAAAAGGGGCCATTGGAGTCGATGATGCCATTGCCGAAATCATTGGCAAGGAAGCAACTGCTGTCGTCCAAATGCATAGTGAGCGCGAAGTTGCGGATATCTAGGTCCATCAAAGTCGCGCCTGACGACGCTCCCGGCACCGTGGCCGCACTAATTGCAAGCCGCTCTCCCTCAGCGACCGGGACGGAGAAGTACTCAGCACCGTCGCCTTCCTGATTACTGATGCTGCGCTCGGACTCAGGAGTCTTTTCCCGCAGCTTGGTCGAGAACGTTTCCACGTCGGCAGGCACCTGGGTAGCGCTCGTAGGAGCGTCGCCGCCCTGTATCTCTTGCGCGCTGGACTGCGCGGTGCGTGCGGTGCGGGTCGCCAGCGTCTTCATGGACTCAGCCAGCGAATCAGAGTCCTGGGCGTCTAGGTACTCGCCGCCTGTGGCCTCAGCAATGCACTCCAGTTCAGCACGTGCGCCCGCATCAACGAGGAAACCGACTGTGTTGATGACCAGATCAATGCCCTGCTGCTTGAGTTCTTTGGCTACCTCGCACACCGGTGGCGGAGCACAGGTGTCCTCACCATCGGAGACCAACACAATCGAACGTTGCCCTTCTTTCGGCAACTCATCGGCAGCCTGACGCAGCGCAGGCCCCATCGGGGTGTGGCCGGAGGCTTGGATCTTTCCTACTTCAGCAGGAATCTTCGCCGAGTTGCCAGCCTGCACGGGCAGCAGCGTGGTGATGTCCTGACAGCCAGCTTCCCGCTCCTCCGGCGAATTGCCGACTTCCGTGCCGTAGACCATGAACCCAATTTCGGAGTCCTCTGACACAGATCCCGCGAACTTACTCGTCGCGTCCTTCGCTGCCTCCATTCGGGTTTGGCCACCCGCATCGTCGGCAAGCATTGACCCTGAAGCATCCAGGATCACCATGGTTGGCGAGATAGTACTCGCAGCCTCTTGCGCCTGTGCACGCCCTGCTGTGATTCCCGCAAAAGAGCCTACGAGCACCAGCAACATGGAAATGGTGAGCACGACCGCCGAGAGTTGTCTTGTTCTGATCATGTGGTCGATTCCTTTTCTTCCAGCGTAAAAAGAACGTTACCCGACAAAAGCATCCGTGCAATGGAAACTTATTAGAAGTACGGTGGCTTTCTAGGTCTCACACAGGCAGCGCCACTAGTGGCGCGAGCCCCGAGCTAGCGCACACGTTCTTCCAGCACCTCTGGGTTAATAGACAAAAGGTGTGTCTGATTCTCAAGATAATGACTGGGCAGACACCAAAAATTACGGACTCCACACGTGAATACGGGCTGCAAATGTAAAACTGTGCGAGTTTATGACACTTTCAGACCATTTTTCGGGCCATTTCTGACATAAACGCAGTCAGTAACTCAGATCCCCCGCCGTCGCTGACATAAACGCAGTCAGTAACTCGCATTGAGGTAAGTATCGAAGGCCCCCCACCCGCCGACGCGCCGGTCGACACGCCGAGCGGGCACACTTTTCGCCTATTAACCAGCTCCCCTTAGCGGGACTTCAACCACGCCAAAATGTCGGCGTAGACCTCTTCCTTATTCAACTCGTTGAGAATCTCATGGCGACCATCCGGGTAGACCTTAAAGCGCACGTCCTTCTTCCCCGCGTTCAGGTATTTGCCCACGACCTCAGTCACACAGGCAGCGCCACCCGCCGGATCAACGGCACCGGAAACCACGAAAAGTGGCAGATCATCAGGCGCTTTCTCATAGGCTTCAGACGAATTCGCGTAGTGCGTGCCGACGAGAAGGTCACGGAAAAAGGCATTGGTGGGAACGAAACCACACTTGTCGTCCGCAATATAAGCATCGACAATCTTGTGGTCGCGGGTTAGCCAATCAAACTTAGTGCGGCGCTCAAAGCCCTTGTTGTAATCAGCAAAGGTGAGGGTGTTGAGCAGCTTGCCCGGCGCGGTAGGACGAATCTTAGCCAGCAGGTTTGCAACCTTCATTCCCGTATCTCCCTTAGCTCCTGGCCACGACACGGTGCCCATGATAATGACGCCGGTAAGCCCCTCGCCGTACTTGGCGATGTAGTTACGAGTCAGAAGCGACCCCATAGAGTGGCCGAGAATATAGTGCTTGCTGCCTGGGAATTCTGCATCAACGTACTGGCGCACTGCGTGGAGGTCTTCGAGAATTAGATTCCAGCCACCGTAGTCAGCGAAGTAGCCCGGGATGCCAGCATCCGTCTTGGTCATACCGTGGCCGCGATGGTCGTGCGCGACGACGGCATAGCCTTGGGATACGAGGTACTCGGCGAATTTAGCGTAGCGGTTGGCGTACTCGACCATGCCGTGGACAATCTGCACCACTCCCTTAGGAGTAATGGGCGCGCCCTTGTCATTTTCTGGGACCCAGCGCAGCACATTCAATGTGGCACCTGGGCGAGAAAGCGAAGTCCTAACAGCCGATGTCACGTCGGGCACCTTTCGCGTAGAGGTTTCGATACTTATCGCTCATCGTACCGAGGAACTTGGCTGCTGACTGGTGGTGTCGCCAACAAACGAAGAAAAACTCTGCCACCAACGTGACAGAGTTTTTCAAAGGTACTTACGTTTGCGCGTTTCGCGTTTCACGTTTCGCGATTCGCGCGTGACGCACGTGAAGCTACAGAATCTCGCCCGGCTTGTAGGCCGCGGCCTCTGGGTACTTATCCACGACGGTCTGCACACGCGCAACTACGCGGTCAACCTGAGATTCTGCGGCACCGATGAAAGCGTGGCGGTCTGCCAGAGCGTCGGCAAGCCCTGCGGCATCCAGCGGGAAGCGCTCATCTGCAGCGAGACGTTCGGTGAGGTTCTGCTCGGCGCCCTTTTCGCGCATATCCAATGCGGTGGCGACGGCGTGCTCCTTGATAATCTCGTGGGCTTCCTCGCGGCCCATACCAGCGCGGACGGCTGCCATGAGGATCTTGGTAGATGCCAGGAACGGCAGGTAGCGCTCCAGCTCGCGGTCAATCATGGCTGGGAATGCGCCGAACTCAGACAGGACGGTGAGGAAGGTTTCGAACATGCCGTCCATAGCGAAGAAGGCATCCGGCAGCGCGACGCGGCGGACGACGGAGCAGGAGACGTCGCCTTCGTTCCACTGAGTGCCGGCGTACTCGGAGAGCATGGTCATGTAACCGCGCAGGATGACCTGGAAACCGTGGACGCGCTCGCAGGAGCGGGCGTTCATCTTATGCGGCATGGCGGAAGAGCCGACCTGGCCTTCCTTGAAGCCCTCAGTGACGGTCTCGTTGCCGGCCATCAGGCGGATGGTGGTGGCCAGCGATGCCGGCCCTGCACCGAGCTCAACCAGCGCAGACAGTGCGTCGAAGTCGAGGGTGCGCGGGTAGACCTGACCAACCGAGTCAAAGACGCGGTCGAAGCCGAGGCCTTCAGCGATTTCGTTTTCCAGGGAGGCCAGCGCGGCCTCATCGCCGTCGAGCAGATCCAGCATGTCCTGGGCGGTGCCCATCGGCCCCTTGATGCCGCGCAGTGGGTAGCGGGCAATCAGGTCCTCTACGCGCTCGATACCCAGCAGCATCTCGTCCGCAGCGGAGGCGAAGCGCTTGCCCAGAGTCGTTGCCTGCGCGGCGACGTTGTGGGAACGACCTGCCATGACCAGCGACTGGTACTCGGAGGCTTTCTCGGCAGTGCGGGCGGCAACGGCAACGGCCTTGTCACGCACGACCTTCAGCGACTGCAGAACCTGCAGCTGCTCGACGTTTTCGGTCAGGTCACGCGAAGTCATTCCCTTGTGAATGTGCTCGGTGCCAGCCAGTTCACAGAACTCTTCAATGCGGGCCTTCACATCGTGGCGAGTAATACGCTCGCGGGCGGCAATGGAGTCGAGGTCAACCTGGTCGATGACCTTCTCATACGCCTCGATAGTGCCCTCCGGAACCTCAATTCCGCGGGCGACCTGAGCCTTCAGAACTGCGATCCAGAGCTTGCGCTCGAGAATGATCTTGTACTCAGGGCTCCACAACTCCGCCAGGGTCGCAGAGGCGTATCGGTTAGCAAGGACGTTTGCAATCTTCTTTTTCTCAGCCACGCCCTCAAGTATTCCATGACCACGGCATCCGCGGTTATCTAGGCCATGGATGACCACGCATTTCTTCCACGCCTTCGTTGAATTTGCGCATCAATCGCACGAACTCCACGAGCTCCGAGTCCTCCCAGTCATGCGTAATGTCATCGACGGTTTTCTTACGCGCCTCAATTTCCCGGTGCAGCAGCTCTAGCCCCTTGTCGGTCGCGCTATGCACCTTCGCGCTTGACGACGGCGCGGGCCTCTTCGCGATATACCCCTGCCGCATGGCGGCGGCCAGCTGGCGGTGCACCGTAGAAATGTCCAGCCCCAGCGCATCGGAAAGCTCGGCGACTGTCATATCCGGCTGCGCTTCCAGTCGTGCCAGTAGTGCTGCGGCGGAGCGATCCAACAGGATGCCCTTGCGATGTGGTCGGTAGCCACTGGAGCTCACCCGAGATAGCAGCATGTTCTCGTAAACGAGCGCGGCTAGGTCGTCGTTTCGCACGATGGCAGTCAATCCTCTTGTCGCCTATTTGTCGGCCCTTTAATGAGCCTGTGAGATGTATCTGTTTGCTGAACAGCTCCTATTCTAGCGCGCCGCGGATGGGGTTAAGGCCGAAAAAGTGCGTTTGCATCATACAAACCAATTGTTATAATTCGACCCCTAACTGCATTTTTGCACGATACAAATGCCGGGAAGCAGTTTTGCCACAGCACTAATTCCACGATCGTTTTCAAACGGGAAAAGAGACCGTATTTTCAGCATGACAACGCATACGACCACGCAGAACAGGCGCAGACAGAACGAGCAGGACGAGCAGCACGGGCAAGACAAGCTCTTCTCCCCCGCGTTCATCATCAGCTGGCTGATTAACTTCAGCATGTACCTGGTGTTCTACCTTTCAATCACAGTCATGGCGCTCTACGCCGTCCAGCGCTTCTCCGCCTCAGATGCCGCCGGTGGCTTCGCTGCCAGTTCTTTCGTGGTCGGCGCCACCATCGCGCGTCTCTTTTCCGGCTACTTGGTGGACACCTTCGGTGGTCGCAGAATCATGCTTGGCTCGCTCGCTGTCATCGTGGCAGCCTGTGCCGCCTACATTTGGGCCGCATCCCTGCCGGTCCTGATTGCAATCCGCATCATCCACGGCCTGACCTACGCATTAGCTTCCACCGCCGTGATGGCCGCCGCCCAGACCGCTATTCCGGCTTCGCGCCGCGCAGAGGGAACTGGCTACATCTCGCTCGGCACCACCCTGGCCACCGCGATTGGCCCAGCTCTCGGCCTAGCCCTTATTGGCTCGGTCGGCTACAGCGTCCTCTTTGCCACAGCCCTCGGCCTGTCCATTGTCGGACTGGTGCTGGCACTCGTTCTGCCACAACACAACGGGCCCGCCACTGCGGAAACCAAGGCCGAGGCCACCGAGGATTCGTCGGCAAGCGAGACGAAGCGCACATTTTCCTTCGATGACATCATGACGCCGAGAGTGGTGCCAATTGGCCTGTTCATGCTGCTCATCGGCCTGGCGTATGCGGGCGTGATTACGTTTTTGAACCGATACTCGCAGCTGGGCGGCCTGACTAGGGGCGCCAGCTTCTTCTTCATCGCCTATGCGGTGGCGATGATGGCAGCACGCTTCTCGCTGGGACGCCTACAGGATCGCCGCGGCGACAACCCGGTAATTGCCATCGGCCTGGTGTGCTTCACCATCTCACTGCTTGTTCTGGCTTTCGCAACCACTGACTGGCACGTCATCGCCGCTGGCGCGCTCTGCGGCCTGGGCTACGGCACGCTGATGCCGGCGTGCCAGACCATCTCCGTGCACCTGGCGCCGGCGCACAAGTTGGGCACGGGTATCTCGACGCTGCTCTTACTTGTCGACGCAGGCATCGGCCTCGGCCCAATCGTGTTGGGCTCGGTAGCTGCCACGATTGGCTTCGACAAGATGTACGCAGGCCTGGCGGCTGTGGTGGTTCTCGCGGCCGTTTTCTACTGGTTCGTACATGGCCGCAAGCCTGTTGCGCAGCGCCATCACGTAAATATTCAGAACTAACTGGTGTGCAGTCACTATTAATTGGCGTGCAGTCACTTTTCACAGGTGAATATCGGACAAGGAACACCGGTAACTGTTATGTGTGGTGCATCACCTATACTTTCCCCCATGACTGAATCATCCACACCACAGAGCATGATTTCGATTGCCGGGGTGAACAAGTACTACGGCGACTACCACGCTTTGCGTGATATCAACCTGGAAATCCCAGCTGGTCAGGTCGTAGTCATCCTCGGCCCCTCCGGCTCCGGTAAGTCCACACTGTGTCGAACCATCAACCGCCTGGAAACCATCGACAGTGGCGAAATTCGCATCAACGGCAAGCTTCTTCCCGAAGAGGGCAAGGAACTCACCCGCCTGCGCGCTGAGGTTGGCATGGTCTTCCAGCAGTTCAACCTCTTCAGCCACATGACCATTCGGGACAACGTCACGCTGGCCCCGCTGAAGGTCCGCAAGATCTCCAAAGCCGAGGCCCGCGAGCGTGCGGACAAGCTGCTCGCCCGTGTCGGCATTGCGGAACAGTCCGACAAGTACCCGGCACAGCTCTCCGGCGGTCAGCAGCAGCGCGTCGCCATCGCACGCGCCCTGGCTATGGACCCGAAGGTCATGCTTTTCGACGAGCCCACCTCGGCACTCGACCCGGAAATGATTAACGAGGTCCTCGATGTCATGACCGACCTGGCCAAGGGCGGCATGACCATGGTCTGCGTCACCCACGAGATGAGCTTCGCCCGCCGCGTGGCCGACCGCATCCTGTTCATGGCCGACGGTGCGATTGTCGAAGACACCGACCCGGAGACCTTCTTCACCAACCCGCAGAGCGATCGCGCCAAGGATTTCTTGGCCAAAATCGTCGGACATTAGGCAGGGCTGGTCACTATGAAGTTTTCACTCTTACGAGGAGGCCGGGGGCGCAGTCGCAACCAGAGCCGCCGAGGCGTCGTCGGCAAGCGAGTTGCAGCGGCTGTCGTAGCTGTTGCCACGACAATGAGCCTCGCGGCTTGCGGTAGCGGCGGGCCCCGAAACCTGCTGGCCGATATCGAGGCCGGGCACGTGACGTTGGGCACGAAGTTTGACCAGCCGGGTCTCGGTGAGCGCACCCCGGATCGCGATTTCGCGGGCGTCGACACAGATGTCTCCCGCTACGTCATCGAGTACATCGCCAACAAGAACGGTTGGAATGTGCCCGAGATGGAGTGGCGCGAGACCCCGTCCGCTCAGCGCGAGACGCTAATTAACAACGGCGAGGTCAACATGATTGCCGCCACCTACTCCATCAACGCTGGCCGCCTGGCTGCCGTCGACTTCGCCGGCCCGTACCTGGTCACGCACCAGGCACTGTTGGTGCGCGGTTCCGAGGGCATCCAGGGGCTTGACGACGTCGCCCCGGGCACTCGCCTGTGTTCTGTTTCCGGTTCCACCCCAGCACAGAAGGTCAAGGACGCTCTGCCGGAGGTGCAGCTGCAGGAGTTCGATACCTACGCCGCATGCGCCGAAGGTGTGAAGCAGGGAGTCGTCGATGCCCTGACCACCGATGCGACCATTCTCGCGGGCTTCGCCCAGCGCTACAAGAAACGCTTCGGCGATGACTTCCGTGTGGTTGAGCTGCGTAACCCCGATGGCTCCTACTGGACCAACGAGTACTACGGCATCGGCCTACCCAAGGGCGATGATGCCAGCCGTGAGGCCATCAACGAGGCGCTGGAGTCGCTGTACGACACCGGTGAACTTCAGAAGATTGTCAAGAAGCACTTGGGCGACAAGTTCGAGCTCGACGAAAAGCCAGCAATCGGCGATTTGTCGTTCGTAGAGAAGAAGTAGGAAGGGGTGCGAGCAAACAATGAATCCAGAACTATGGAGTGAAATGGGGCCGGAACTGCTGCCGGCTTTCTGGGTGACCATCAAACTGACGATTGCCTCGGCAATTGGTTCCCTGATCTTTGGCACGCTTCTCACCGCCATGCGTGTGAGCCCCGTGGGAATCCTGCGTACCCTGTCGACCTGGTACATCAACATCGTCCGCAATACGCCGCTGACGTTGATTGTCCTGCTGGCCGCGATGGGCCTCTACTACAACTTGGGCCTGCTGCTGGCTGCGGAGAATGACTCCTTTATTGTCAAGCAGAACTTCCGCCTGGCGGTGCTGGCTTTTGTTGCCTACACCTCGTGCTTTGTCGCGGAGTCCCTGCGTGCCGGTATTAATACTGTGCCATTCGGGCAGGCCGAAGCCGCCCGCTCCCTGGGGCTAAGCTTCGGCCAGAGCTTCCGCCACATCATCTTCCCGCAGGCATTCCGCGGCGCTATCGTGCCGCTCGGCAATACCCTGATTGCACTGACGAAGAACACCACGATTGCTTCGGTCATCGGTGTGGCTGAAGCGTCGCTGCTGATGAAGACCATGACCGAAAACTACGCCAGCGATATCCTGATTATCTTCGGCATCATCGCTGTCGGCTTTATTATTCTGACTCTGCCGACCGGTCTGTTCTTCGGCTGGGCTGGCAAGCGATGGGCGGTGAAGCGCTAATGGCTACTCGCGCAACAGTTCTTTACGACGCGCCAGGCCCCAAGGCTCAGCGCTTCAACCGAATTCTCACCTGGATCGTGGCCGCAATCACCGTTGCGATCCTCGCCTGGGTGGGAATGAAACTGGCCGACAAGGGCCAGTTCGAGGCCAATAAGTGGTCGTTCTTCCTCGAATCCACAACCTGGACCACATACATACTGCCCGGCCTGGTCAGCACCATTGTCGCGGCTGTCGCCTCTATTATTCTGTCGCTGGTGATTGGCGCTCTCCTGGGCGTCGGCAGGCTGAGTCCAATCGCACCCGTGCGCTGGCTGTGCTCGGTGATTGTCGAGTTTTTCCGCGCCATCCCGGTGCTGGTGCTCATGCTGTTTGCCTACTCGGTGTTCGCCATCTGGCAGCTGTTCCCGTCGAATTACCTCGGCTTTGCCGCTGTTGTGTTTGGTCTGACCATGTACAACGGATCTGTGATTGGCGAGACCCTGCGCTCCGGCATCGAGTCGCTGCCGAAGGGCCAGCGAGAAGCCGCGATTGCGCTGGGTCTCTCCCACCGCCAGACGATGGTCACCATTTTGCTGCCGCAGGCAGTCGCCGCAATGCTGCCGGCGATTATCTCGCAGATGGTCATTGCGCTGAAGGACTCCGCGCTGGGTTACATGATTGGCTACGTCGAGGTTGTCCGCTCTGGTCGCCAGCTTGGCGAGTACTACGGCGCCATGATTCCATCGCTGGTCGTCGTGGCAATCATTCTCATCGCCATCAACTTCGGCCTGGCCAACCTTGCCGAGCGCATCGAAAGCCAGCTCCGCGCCGGCCGCGCTCGACGCAACATCATTGCGAAGGTCCCGCATCAACGCGACGTGGGTGTCACCACTAAGGATGAAACCAATGTCGACTGGCACGCCGAAGGCCACCGAGATCTGCGTGGCACTCACGAGTAAAGCTCGCCGCATTACCCACGCACCCACATTCGCTTTACGACGTGTACAGCGACGCCGCCCATGGAAACTGCTAGAGGTTTTCCGTGGGCGGCGTTTTTGTTTGCTGGTTTTCCTTCGCTCCTATCGATGAGCTACTCACTGATGGACAGGCTCCGGTGCATCGATAGGTGAATAGCGTGGCCACAAGTGCCGGGCACTACTGCGACCGTGCTCTACTACGACTCAGACTTGGTCCCCGACTCCTCTGGCTCCTCCGATTCCGACTTTTCGCCAGACTCAAACTCACCTTCAACGACCACATCGGACTGAATAACCAGGCGTCCCTCGTCATCGTGGGTGTACTCAAAGCGTGGTAGCTCATTGCCCTCTTCGTCGTAGCCCGGTGCGGGTGCGGCTTCGTGCTTCTCCAACTTCTCTGGAGTGTCGGTCTTGCTCCACTGTCGCGTGACTGGCTTGCGCACGGCCATGTGGTCATCACTCATGCCCTTGACCAGGGAGTACATCATGATGAAGTGGAGGAAGAAGAACGGCACACCAATGATAATCACCGCGGATTGCAGCGCTTCCAGTGCAGCTTCACCAGAAATCAACAGCAGAGAAGCTGCCACAGCACCGATCATGATGCCCCACAGCACGCGGTAAAAGGTCGGAGCCTTGTTCTCCTCACCGGTAGACATCATGTCCATCACCATCGAAGCCGAGTCGATGGAGGTGACGAAGAAAATCATGATTACAAAGAGCGCAAACACGCTGACAAGCGTTGTCAGCGGGTACTGCTCCAACAGAATAAAGAGTGCCGGTGAGGGGTCTCCGCCCTCGACAACTGGTTCAGTCAGAATACCTGGCTGCTCGTTTTCCAGCTCAAAACCGGCACGGCCAAAGACGGAGAACCACAGAATCGACACGATTGTCGGCAGTGCAATCACACCGGCAATGAACTGGCGGACGGTACGGCCACGGGAAATACGCGCGATGAACATGCCCACAAATGGCGACCAGCAGATTGTCCAAGCCCAGTAGAAGACCGTCCAGGCACCCTGCTTCCAATTCGGGTTGACGTCGTAGGAGTCAGTCCAGAACATCACGCGCGGCAGCGTATCCAAGTAGACGCCAGCTGTATCGACGGTCTGGCGCAGCAGCGTCAAGGTCGGGCCCATCAGCAGCACGAAGACCATCAATGCCATGGCGGCCCAAATATTGGCATTGGACAGCACCTTAATGCCCTTGTCTAGACCACGAGCCACGGAGATAGACGCGATCACGATGATGATTGCGATCAGAATCAGCTGCACCGTCGAGTTTTCCGGGGTACCGATTACACGAGCAGCACCGGAGTTAATCTGCAGCGCACCCATGCCCACCGATACCGCGATACCGACGACAGTACCGATGATGGCGACGGCGTCGATAAGCTTGCCCGGCCATGAGTAGATGCGGGTGCCGAGCAGTGGCGCGAAGATGGAGGAGACGCGCGGCGGGAGATGACGCTTGTAGATGAAGTACCCCAGCGCGAGCCCCGGCAGCGCCATGATGACCCACATGTGAATACCCAGATGATAGATGGTAAATGCCATCGCGGTGTTCTGGGCCTCGCGGGTCATCGGGTCTTGACCGAGCGGCGGGTTGTAGGCGTGGTTGAGTGGTTCAGCCACACCCCAAAACATCAGCATGGAGCCAGTACCACCAGCGAAGAGCATGCCGAACCACTCGGCGATGGTGTATTGGGGCTCTTCGTCGTCATCGCCAAGCTGAATGCGCCCGTAGCGGGACACGAACAAGCCGATGAGGAAGATAAAGCTCGCCGAGACACCACCAATGAACAGCCAGCCCAGGTTAGAAGTAACCCACTCGGAAGCGGCTGAGTAGGCATCCCGAGCTGTATCCCCCAGCACGACGGTCACCGCCACAAAGAGGACAATGAAACCCATCGCGGTTGTGAAAATCAACGGATCGGTCGGCAGGTTCTTGAGAAAACCACCCGACTTCTTTTCTTGCGTGTTCGCTTGTGGCGTTTGTGTAGATCCCATTATCGGGGCCAGCGCCTTTCACTTCTAGATTGTCTGTCTTAGAAAAGACAGCTCGGAAGACACATTCCTCCCAAGTCGGTTATCTACGTTACAAAAAGAAACCCAGCCATTCTCAATATCCAAGCCTTTGTGCTGTAATTGAGACTTTTTCCTTCGAGTTCACGCTGGTTTAACTGAACGTCAAAGTGGAAAACCTATCGTTCGACTCCATGCAGCTTTCCCGTCGCAGCGCTCTACGTTTAGGCGCATCCACCGCACTTGCTACTTCAGTCACGCTCGCTCATACCTCTGGAGCTGCCGCTTCAGTTACACCGGGTTCGCCGTCACTGGCCTCCCCAGGGTTATTGCGTTCTCGGCCACAGCTCACCCACGGCGTTGCGAGTGGCGATATCCGCGGCGACGGCGCATTAATTTGGGCTCGCTCAGACCGCCCCGCCCGCATGATGGTTGAAACTGCTGCAACTGAGAGCTTCCAGAATGCCAAGGTATTCCTCAGCAACTCTCTGTTAACTCCGGGCACCGACGGCACCGGACGTCTACGTGTCGTCGGTCTCGAGCCGGGACAGGAAACCTTTTACCGCGTCACGTTGGAAGAGGCAGATACTGGAGTTTGCTCTGATCCCGTTATTGGCACCTTCCGTACTGCCCCCAACCGCGCATCCAACATCCGATTGCACTGGTCCGGCGATGTCGCAGGTCAGGGTTGGGGAATTAACGACGAAATCGGTGGCTACACCGGCTTCTCCACCATGCTGGAGCGCAATCCAGACCTATTCATTCACTCAGGCGACACCTGCTATGCCGACGGTCCGCTGGATGAATCTGTCACGCTTTCCGACGGCACTGTGTGGCGCAACCATGTCACTCCAGCCAAATCCAAGGTTGCTGAAACTCTCGAAGAGTACCGTGGCCAGTACTCCTACAACCTCATGGACAAGAACTACTTGGCCTTCAATGCGCAGGTTCCGCAGCTGGTCCAGTGGGATGACCACGAAACAGTCAACAACTGGTATCCCAACGAAGTCCTCGATGATGATCGCTATACCGAGCGCGATGTCAACACCCTGGCCAAGCGCGCCTACCAGGCTTTCCATGAGTGGCAGCCGATTGACCAGCAAATGACAGTGGATGGGCGCGTCTACCGCAAGGTTTCCTACGGCCCTCTGCTAGACATCTTCATCCTGGATATGCGCAGCTACAAGGGAGAAAACACTTCCAATAATCCGCGCTCAACAACCGAAGAACCAATCCTTGGCGAAAAGCAGACAAACTGGTTAATCGACTCCCTCAAGGACTCCCGCGCGACGTGGAAGATTGTTGCTAATGACCTACCGCTTGGAATCATCGTCCCCGACGGCGACGATGGTGACCAAGAAAGCGTATCCAATGGTGCCGCCGGTACGCCTGCAGGCCGTGAGCGTGAAATCGCTCGCCTGCTCAGCGCCATTAAAGATGTTTCAAATGTCGTTTGGCTCACCGCCGATGTGCACTACACCGCGGCTCACCACTACAGCCCCGAGCGCGCACAGTTCACTGACTTCGCGCCCTTCTGGGAATTCGTCTCCGGTCCTCTCCACGCGGGCGCTTTCGGCCCCAACGAAATGGATCCGACCTTCGGGCCGAAGGTGGAATACGTCCACGCTCCGGGTAAGGACAACGCCAACGCCGACCCCACGCAGGATTTCCAACACTTCGGTGAAGTCGACATTGACGGCGACTCGCGTGAGATGACTGTCCGTTTGCTCACCACCCGTGGCACCGAGTTGTGGTCGACGACACTGAAGCCACAGGCGTAAGCACACTGTTCAACTGGGCATGGCGGTAGCTGCTAATTAGTGCGTTCCACCACGCTTTACGACGGTCTCCTGCCCCGCAGCCTGCCAGGCCACAATACCTCCGTCCAAGTTGATGAGCTCCGGCGTGGCACCATCAGTCTCGCCCTCACCAGCCAGCAGCTCAATTGCCTGCTGCGAACGGGCACCCGAGTGGCAGTGAATGACAACTCGTGGGGAGTTCGGCTGGAGGTTCCGCTCAGCCCACGCTTCGCGAATCGCAGCCCACCTACGGCTGCGAATTTCGCCGAGCGGTACAAGCACCGATCCGGCAATGGCGGCCTCTGCATACTCTTCGGGCTCGCGTACATCGATAAGAGGCACGCCCTCGGCGAGAAGCTCACGCACTGCATGAGGACCAACGCTGCGCACATTCTGCTCCGCGCCGTCTTCATTTTCCGACCACGATGCTGCGCACACCTGCGCAATTTCGGTCAGGTCGGAAACGGGTTCGCGCTCCGGGTCGGTTGCAAAGGACAGTGTGCGGGTGGTTGCCTCCAAAGCGTCGATAAGCACGAGCTTGCCGACGGCGGCCTTGCCGACACCGGTGAGCACCTTGATTGCTTCGACGACCATCATGGAACCAATCTGACCGACCATTGCGCCGAGAACCCCACCTGCGGCGCACGACGGCACGGAGCCGGGGTCGGGGATGTCGGGGTAGAGATCGCGAAGCATGGGACCGCAGCCCGGCCAGAACACAGACAGTTGCCCTGCAAACTGCAGGATTGTGGCCCAGACCAGCGGGGTTCCGGTCAGCTCCGCAGCATCGGAAGACAGATAGCGGGTGGCGAAATTGTCCGCGCCGTCGAGCACTACATCGTGAGTGGCGAAGAGCTCCTCAGCATTGTCGACGCTTAACCTGCCGACGATTGCGGTCACCGATGCCTCGGAGTCAAGGCGCCGCACGGCATCCGCGGCAGATTCGGCCTTCGGGCGACCAATGTCGGACTCACGGTGAATGACCTGGCGCTGAAGATTGGACTCGTCGACCACGTCATCGTCAATGATGGTGATGTGCCCGACCCCTGCCCCGGCCAGGTACAACAGCGCAGGCGATCCCAAGCCACCAGCTCCGATGACGAGGACGCGGGAGGCTCGCAAAGTTCGCTGCCCCTCGGCACCAAAGCCCGGAAGTGTTAGGTGCCGGGCGTACCGGCGCAGGTCGCGGTCCGAAAGATTGACCCCCTGCTCAGCCATTACAGAGAATCCTGCTCGCGTGCGCCGCTGACGCGCTCAGTGATGATGCCCTCAAACGACGAGCTCGCCTGGGCTAGTCGACGCCGTGGAATGCGGCCGGACTCGCGAGCAGTCAGTCCTGCCTCAACGCCGAAGCGCATCGCCGTGGCCATGCCCACCGGATCATGCGCACGGGTCACTGCGGATGCCAACAGCACTGCATCGCAGCCAAGCTCCATCGCCTGAGCTGCCTCAGACGCGGTACCGATGCCCGCATCCAGGATGATGGGCACATTCGCGCGGTCCACAATCAGCTCGATGTTGTGTGGGTTAAGAATGCCCAGACCAGTGCCAATCGGCGAGCCCGCCGGCATGACCGCTGCGCAGCCCAGATCCTCCAGCCGCTTGGCCAGCGCCGGATCGTCATTGGTGTAGGCGAAAACGACGAAGTCGTCAGCCACCAGCTGCTCCGCTGCCGCAACTAGTTCAACTGGATCCGGCAGCAGCGTGTCCTCGTCGGCGATGACCTCGAGCTTCAGCAGGTTGGTCCCCAGCGCCTCGCGGGCCAACTGCGCAGTCAACACCGCGTCACGAGCGGTATAGCACCCCGCGGTATTCGGCAGCGCCGCGATATTGTTGCGCTGCAGAATCTCAAAAACGTTCTGCTTCGTGCCGGGCGTAAAGCGGCGCATCGCCACCGTAGTCAGCTCGGTGCCCGAAGCCACCAGCGCGCGCTCCAGCGTATCCATACTGGTCGCACCGCCAGTTCCCATAATTAGACGGGAGTTCAATTCCAACCCGCCAATGCGCAGCGGTTCCCGTGTAAGTTCGCGCGTCAGTTCGCTCGTCGACCCGGTTTCGTTTGCTTGTGCGGACATATTTTCCTGTGCGGACTTCTCAGTCATCTCTAGCCTCCCTGAACTGCTGTCACGATGTCGATTGCACCTGCCACGGGCGTGGTCGCCCACTTGGCACGCGGAATCACCGCACCATCCACGGCTACTGCAATCCCCAGGCGGGTACCGTCCGCGGCGGTGCCGTCGTCGTTAAGCGCGTGCCCCGTGTGCTGTGCGACGAGATCTGCAACCATCTCCCCCGCAGCCGGTGTGTAGCCTTCGCCATTGAGTGTTGTGGTGGACATAAGCGAGCCTCCTCTAGTCGCTGAAGCGGAATGGATCGACGGCGGAAAGAAGCGCCGGGTCGTTATCATTTTCTCGACCTGCGACGACATCGGCGGTGAACTTGGAACCGATGGCCGTAAGCAGAATGCCGTGGCGGAAGTAGCCGGTGGACACGGTCAGTCCTGGAGCCACGCGGCCAATCATGGGGACATCGTCCGGGGAACCCGGCCGGGCGCGGGCGGTCATCTCGTAGATTTCGCAGTCGAGAATGCCGGGCACCAGGCGGTACGCGTCGCGGAGTAGCTGGTGGACTCCTTCGGCGGAGACACCGGTCAGGTCATCTTCACGCGAGGTTGCGCCGAGCACGACGGTGCCGTCAGCACGCGGGACGATATAAACCGGACGCCCCTGAACCACACCGCGAATAGTGCGGGTGACCAGCGGCCGCAGGCGCTCCGGTACACGCAGACGCAGCACATCCCCATAGACCGGGCGCAAGGGCAGATTCAGGTTCTCCGGGAGCCCCGCGATGTCGGTGGTGTTCAACCCCGCAGCCAGAACGACCTCATCGGCGAGGTAATCATTTCCGTCCGCACCGCGCAGACCGATGGCGCGGTCGGAAGCGTAGATGACCTCTTCCGCGCGGGTGCGGATGACACGGTCTCCCAGAATGCTCAGCAACGCCTCGGCGAGCAGACGCGGATTGACCTGGTGATCTCCCGGAATATCCACCGCACCAACACAGCCCGGCCCCAGTGCCGGTTCTGCCCGGCGCGCCTCGGTGGCGGTGATGCGGTTGATCTCCATGCCCATGTCATGCTGCAGCTCAACGAGCTCGCTGAGTGTCTGCCGGTCAGCGGCATCGCCCGCACAAACAAACGTGGAATTCTCGATATAGCCAACATCGTGGCCCGATTCCTCGGCGATGGCCTGGGCAAAGTCGCGGTAGAGCTTGCCCGATTCCACCATCAGCGGATACAGCGTCGGCTGATCCCACACGACTTCGGCCACCGGCGCCAGCATGCCAGCCGCGGCGAAGGTTGCGCCGGAAACGGGCTCGGCATCGAGGACGGTCACATCGAATCCCTGGCGGAGTAGTCTCCATGCCGTCGCCAAGCCGATAATGCCCGCGCCTGCGATAACAACGCTCGACGACGTATCCCCTGTGCCACCCTCACTTGTCGAGGCAGCACCCATAGCGGCAGCATCCACTGCCATTCCTCCCTCCGGCGGCATAACCCGCATCAGGTAAAAGCGGTCGGCGTTACTCGCCCTCTCAGCCAGCGGCATCTCATCGATACCGAGTACGGCTCCCGCGGAACGTGGTACTCCCCCATCATATGACTTCGGACTCACCGCCACGACACCGCATCCCCAACCTCGCCTAACATGGGGACATGAACGCCTCATCAGCTGCCACTCGCACAACACGACGCGCCCTGCTTGCCGACGCCCGCCTGTACCTCTGCACCGACTCGCGCGCATCCCGCGGTGATCTGCGCGAATTCCTGCACGCCTGTTACGAAGGCGGCACCGACATCATCCAGCTGCGCGACAAGAAAGTCGACACCCGCGACGAGATTGTCGCTGTGGAGACCCTCGCCGAGGTCGCCGCTGAACACGGCAAGCTCTTCGCCGTCAATGACCGCGCCGACATTGCCGCACTGACCGGCGCAGACATCCTGCATGTGGGCCAGGAGGACCTCACAACCGAGCAGGCCCGCCAGATCGTTGGCCCCGAGGTTCTCATCGGCCGCTCCAACCGAAATCTGGACATGTTCGCCGCCTCGCTTGCCGACGATGGCATCGATTACGCGGTGATCGGTCCGGTGTATGCCACCCCGACAAAGCCCGACCGTCAGCCCGTCGGAGTCGAGATGGTCCGTGAAGCTGCGGCACTCGTGCGGAGGGCGCGTGCACAGGGTTCTGCGGAGTCCCACCAGGATTCCGTGGCCGATATTGTGCGCCCGCACGACCGCGGCGCAAGTGACCCGGTCAAGCCATGGTGGGCAATCGGCGGTATCAATGCCGAGACCGCCGGCGAAGTTATCGCCGCTGGCGCGGAGCGCATTGTGGTGGTTCGCGCACTGACCGAGGCGGAGAATCCGGAAGAGGCAGCGCGTGCTCTGCGCGCTGTGGTTTCACCAAGGAGCTAGGACCATGAGGATTCTTTCCCACAAGGACGAACTTCTCGCTCAGGCCAAAAGCAACAGTAATGGCCGTGCTGCGGAAATTGTTGTCCACGACGGTCCGCTGCGCCAGACTCTCATCGCGTTGACTGAAGGAACTGAGCTTTCCGCCCATAACTCGCCGCCCGCAGCCTCGATGCTTGTTCTTGTTGGCGAAGTTGAAATCACCGGTGCCGATGAAACCACGATTTCAGAGGGCAATCTCAAAGTGCTCACCCACGTCAAGCACGGAGTGAAGGCTCTAGCGGATTCCGTGTTTTTGCTGACCACGGTCACAGGCGTCGACGGAATCGACAGCCACGGCGACAAGTAGCAATCAGCTCCTACTCCCCGGCGAACGTCTCCAACTGCCGAATGGCACCCGAGACAATCAACAGGTCACCTGCGGTAATGCGGTCGTCGGCAAGCGCGGGGCGGAAGCGCTGACCGCGCTTTTGTACGGCGACGACCGTAATCGGTGCGCTCTGGTTAATCTCCGCCACGGTCTTATCCAGGCAATGGATCGGCGGCGCGACCTTACCGACTGCGTAGTCGCGATCGAACTCCAGGAAGTCCTGGACCTTGCCGCCGATTAGGTGCGCAATACGACGGCCAGTGTCGGCCTCCGGGCGAATGACGTGGTGAACACCGATCTGGCCCAGAATCTTGGCGTGGGCCTGGTTATCGGCCTTTGCCCAAATCAGCGGCACATCCATGTCCACCAGTGCGGACGCGGTCAGCAACGACGCCTCGATATCACTGCCGATTGCAATGACCACACGTTCGGCTTCATCGACGCCGAGCTGCTTCAGTACTTCCGGCATGGTGGTGTCGGCGGTGACCACGTGGTCGAAGGTCGAGGACAGCTCCTGAACCACCTTTTCGCGATGGTCTACGCAGAGAACCTCGATACCGCCAGCGACCAGCTCCTCGCCGAGCGCCTGTCCGAAACGCCCCATGCCAAGGATTACAACAGGAGAAGAGCTGACTTGGTCGGCGAAATGCTCTGCAAAACCAGCAAACGGATTGAATTTCGAGTTAGCCAATGAAGGGCCTTTCTTCTGGATATTCGTAGATGCGCTGGCGTGGGCGGGCGGCCAAGGCCGTCGCCAAGGCGATTGGGCCAACACGTCCGGCGAACATCAGCACGATGAAGATTGCCTGTGCTGCCACCGGCAGGTCAGCGGTGATACCTGTGGAAAGGCCTACCGTGGCGAAGGCACTGACTACTTCAAAAAGGATTTGGTCAGTAGAAAACTGTGGCGCTAGGAAACTGACGGCGATTACTGCCAGAAAAACCTGGCCAATACCGAATGCAAGAACGACGAGGGCCTGACGCAGCACCTTTGGATTGAGGCGCCGCCGAGCCACGGACACGGAGGTGTCACCGCGAATCTCCGCGAGAACGGCGGCGAGAATGACTGCCGACGTCGTGATTTTCACGCCACCTGCAGTACCACCGGTGCCGCCGCCAATGAACATGAGGAAGTCAGTGCCCAGCAGTGTCGATGGGTGGAAGTCCGCGTAATCGAGCGCGTTGAACCCCGCGGTACGCGGGCTCACACTAGCGAAGAATGAGTTGAGTATCTTCTCCCCTGTAGTGAAACCAGACATGGCATTGGACCACTCACCAAATGCCACCATTATTGTGCCCAAAGCAATCAGCAGGATGGTGCCTTTGATAGTGAAGCGAGTAGTCAGAGACCAGCGTTTAGGTAACTGCCCTCGCGTGCAGACACTAAGCCACGCTTTCAGGTGCCGCCAAGCCTCGAGCAGAACAGAAAAACCCAGACCACCAACGATAAGAGAGAAGGCCAGCGGCAAAAGTATCCAGGCATCACTGTGGAACCCAATGACGTTGTCCGTATACAGAGCAAAACCGGCATTGTTGAAGCTTGAGATGGCATGGAACAAGCCCTCCCACGCAGCTCTCCCCCAGCCGTACCCATAACCTAGGTGGAACCGCAGCATAAGTGCCACTGCCACAACAAACTCCACCAACAGCGTGAAGCTAACGGCAGCACGGACAACCCATGAGATCTCGCCCATGTCCATACCGCGGCCCTCAACGCGCGCACCGGCACGGCGGTTAAGGCCGAGTCTTCCCGCAACGAAGAGGCCAAAAAGTGAAGCCAAGGTCATGAACCCAAGGCCACCCAGCTGAATCAACAGCATGATGACAACCTTGCCGAAGGTTGACCAATGGGTAGCCGTATCTACGGTGATCAGGCCGGTCAGGCTTGTTGCCGAGGTGGCTGTGAACAGAGCATCAGACAGCGCCGTGGGCAGGCACAGATTCCCAGGGCTCGGGGCACAGTGCCCCGTGGGGTGGCTATTGGCTGCCGAGATCGGCAGCATTAACAAAACCGTGCCAACGGTTATGAGGGCGACATAGCACCACACCACCAACGTCGTGGGACGAACTCCCCGACGTGATTTAGTGGTCTGCCGCGACAGCGTAATCACCATCGGAACGTTAGTCCTCGTGGCCAGCGGTGTCGAGGGGATCCGAGAATTCTGCCCCTTACGCGTACCCGACTAATAGGGGAACTACCCTACACCCCAGGCACAGTTGCGATATCCCGTACACATTTCGCGCCCAATCCCCGCCCCCACACCCCACCCCGCTTTGGCTACTGCGGAAACCTTGAGTTATGGTCGGGTTCATGATGACACCCCTGATGAACACACCCGCGCCGTGCGGCGCACAGTGGTGGTGGCTCGCTTAAGTCCGCGAGCAACGTCACGTCATCTCATTAATGTCGACGGCAAACCCGTCAAGTACGAGCTCGCAAGAAGATAAATCTGGCGGGCTCTTTTCTTTTATCGGTTCGACGAAGAGAACCAGGGCCCGCTGAAATAAACAACAGCAACGAAAGGCTCTCTTCAATGACTGATTACAACCCCAGCGCGGATGCCATCGCCAAGGCTTCAGCACCGACTGCAACCAGGGTGCCGTCGGCAAGCGTTAACGGCGCGGGCGAGGTGCGCGAAACCCTCTTGCCTGCATTTTTCGGTCGCTTCGGTGGACAGGAAGTGCCGGAGTTCCTGCTGCCAGCACTCGATGAGCTGGAAGCGGCTTACATCGAGGCGATGAGCGATCCGGAGTTCCAGCACGAGCTGGAAGAACTGCGTCGCGATTTCCTCGGCCGCGCAACCCCGCTGTTCGAATGCCGACGTCTATCCACGCCGAACACGACGATTGTGCTCAAGCGCGAGGACTTGAACCACGGCGGCGCGCACAAGGGCAACAACGTGGTCGGCCAGGCGCTGCTGGCAAAGCGCATGGGAAAAACCCGTCTCATTGCTGAGACGGGCGCAGGCCAGCACGGCACGGCCACCGCGATGGCCGCAGCGCTGCTGGGACTTGAGTGCGAGATTTACATGGGCGCGCACGATGTCGCCCGCCAGCACCCCAATGTCGAGCGCATGGAGCTCATGGGCGCGAAGGTCGTTCCCGTCACCACCGGCGAGGCCGGTTTGAAGGATGCTATTGACGAGGCACTGGTCGAGTGGAGCAAGACTCTCGACTCCACTTTCTACCTGCTGGGCACAGCCGCCGGACCGCACCCATTCCCCACTATCGTGCGTGAATTCCAGCAGGTCATCTCGGAGGAGTCACGCAGTCAGATGGCCGAGCGTTACGGCAAGCTTCCCGACGCTGTCATCGCAGCCGTCGGTGGCGGCTCCAACGCCATCGGCGCATTTGCTAACTACATCGACGACTCCGATGTCGCCCTCATTGGCGTCGAACCCGCAGGTGAGGGTCTCGACACCGACCGTCACGGCGCGCCCATCAATGCGGGCAAGACTGGTGTCCTTCACGGCATGCGCTCATTTGTCATGCTTTCCGACGACGGCGAGGTGTTGCCATCGCACTCCATCTCGGCGGGCTTGGATTACCCGTCTGTTGGCCCGGAGCACGGCATGCTGAAGGAGAATGGCCGCGCCAGCTATGTCGGAATTACCGACGAGGAGGCGCTGGAAGCGTTCCAGCTGCTCAGCCGCATGGAGGGCATTATTCCGGCGATGGAATCCTCGCATGCGCTGGCGCAGGCCATTAAGATTGCGCGACTCCGTGAAACCGACCCTGCCGCTGTTAGCGAGCTCGGGCTGCCGGTTCACGAAGGCGATGAGCCTTTGCTGTTGCTCGTGAACCTGTCGGGTCGCGGTGATAAGGATATGGAGCAGGTCCGGGAGTTCCTGAACCAGTAGGAATAACCAGTAGGGATTGCTTCCCCACTAGCTGCCTAGCAGGAATCGGACCAAAGCTAATTCTTGTTAGGCAGCACGGCGATCGTCGGCGGCGATGCCCTGCTTCGGGTTCGCCTCCACGATGGCTTCGGCAAGCAGCGATGCCAGCGCATCCTGCTTGGATTCCTTGCCGTCCTGGAAAATCGGGGACACAGTATCCATAATCTCGTTGAATGCGTTCATCAGAGGTCACCTCTCTTAAGATCTCTTTGATCTTTATTGTTGGACTTCTCCAACCGATTCTTTGCGATTCCGCAGTTGAAACGTCGTTTCATCGAATCGTTTGGAACTTATGACTTGCAACCGTAGACGACAACACAAGACCTGGCAAGCGCTAAACTTTATTTTTAGTTAACCTTTTGTTAACTTTTGGACGCTTTTTAGCTCAGGCACTGAGCCACAAACAGCGCCCCTCGACGCCGCCCCATACCTCGCTTTACTGCCGTTGATAACGGCTTCAAAAATCACGCTTTTACACAACCAAAAACAGGGCGCGGAAGTCTCTTTTGGTCAGACATAAACTATCCCCACTAAAAGCGCTTGCAGCCAACATTGAATGTGGGTTACACACCGCGCTCAATCGTCACCCCACGCAGGGATAGCCGCCAGTTCCTCAGAGGTCAACCCCATCGACAATTAAAGAAAAAGGGGCCCCTGCCAGCGGAAATAGACCACCGACAGAGCTGCCGGCTGTCAAAGATGCTGCCGCGAAGGCCACCCCACCCCACTATCGACCCAACCCCAGCCTCACTTGATGTGACCGCAGCCACAGAACCCTCAATCTGAGGCAGTTTTTCCGCCTTTACAGCAAACCGGCGATCAAGAAAACAGAGCCCCAACGGCCCCTTCCAGGAATGCCCCCAACATCGGCTCTACCAGCGACCGTCGGTAGAGGGTTTAAAGCAGCGATTCGCCCGTCGAGCACCCTATCTCGCCCGACTGAAAAACACCCCTAAAAGGGTGAGGTAAATCACACCGCGAGCGCCACTAAAAGCCGTTTTAACGACGATCAGTGAACACCCCAATACGCCGAACAGCCTCTTCCATCTCGGACGTCTCACCGGCGAAGCAGAGGCGAACCCACTGATGGCCGTTCTCTGTGTCGAAGTCGATTCCAGGGGCAACGGCCACGCCCGTTGCGGCCAACAGTTCCCGAGCCCAAGTCATGGAGTCGACGGAGTTCGGGTCGTCGTAAAGCCCTGCGATATTGGCGTAGATATAGAAACCGCCGTCGGGTGGGGCGATATTACCGAGACCGACGCGGGGCAGCCCCTCGAGCAAAACGTCGCGGTTGCGTGCGTAACGCGTCACGTGCGAATTGAGCTCGGCAATGGACTCGGGGCTGAACGCTTCCACCGCCGCTGCCTGCGAAATTGCCGGTGGACAGACAGTGAGGTTGGCTTCGAGGCGATCAAGCGGCGCACGCAGCCACTTGGGAACGATTAGCCAGCCAACGCGCCAGCCGGTCATCGAGAAGTACTTACTGACACTGCCGACCACGACCGCCGCGTCGGAGAACTCGCGTGCAGACGCACACTGTCGGCCATAAGTAATGCCGTGATAAATCTCGTCGGAAATGAGCAGGCAATCGTGCTGCTCACACCACTTCGCAATGGCACGCAGCTCGTCGGCATCGATAATGGTGCCAGTGGGGTTGTCCGGGCTGGTGACAATCACGGCCTTGGGCACGCGCGGAAGTGCCTCCAGGTGTTGGGCGGTGAGTTGGAAACGAGTCTCAGGACCACAGTCAATCTCGACAATGTTGGCGCCGAGCGCCTGCAGCGTATTGCGGTATGCGGGATAGCCCGGGCGCGCGAGCACGATGTCGTCGCCAACATCGAGGGCTGCGAGGAAGAGCGCTACGAAACCGCCGGAAGAACCGGTAGTGATGACAACATCAGCGGCTTCCGTGGCCGTGCCGTAGTTTTCACGATGCCAGGCGGCGATGGTTGCACGCAGCTCAGGCGTGCCGACGGCCGCTGTGTAGCCCAGAACCTGATTTTCTAAATCAGCACGCGCACGGGCAATCGCGGCAGCCGGGGCCGCGGTCGCGGGCTGTCCCACGCAGAGGAATAGAGCGTCACCGTGAGTGCGCTGACGCTCCTGTGCGAGCGCGAGAACATCCATCACATGGAAGGGTGCGACCTCACAACGGCGGGATGCTAGGTCGCGCTGGGGCTGGGATGCCTGCGGTGACTGCGAGGAGTTTAACGGCTGCGGTGACTGCGACGACTTTGGCGACTGCGGAGATTCGGCGTGCATACCTTCATCTTTGCAGCCGCCGAGGCCACCCGGGAAATCCAGTTCATCCCGGGTGGGTGCACCAGTGAGGCATCCGAGTGCAGCCGGACCACCTCAAGCATTATTTAGATGGAAATACGGCCCTCAACTGCAGGTAGTGCAATGTCGGTGCGGTAGTGCGAGCCCTCGAGCTTAATGGTCTTGATGGTCTCGTACGCCTTGTCGCGGGCCTCTTCCAGCGTGTCACCAACGCCGATGACGTTGAGCACACGGCCACCAGCGGAGACCAGCTCACCCGCAGCATTGCGGGCAGTACCTGCGTGGAGAATGCCATCTGCCTCACGGCCAGGCTCTGCACCTTCAATGACATCACCCGTGCGCGTCGACACCGGGTAGCCTTCAGCGGCCAGCACAACAGTCAGAGCGTAACCATCACGCCAAGACAGCGGACCGAAGTCCGCCAATGTTCCGGTAGCAGCGGCGTTGAGCAGCTGCGCCACCGGGGACTCCAGCAGCGCCAGCACGGCCTGGGTCTCCGGGTCACCGAAACGGCAGTTGAACTCAATGACAGCCGGGCCGTCCTCGCCCCAGGCCAGACCTGCGTACAGCAGACCCTGGAACGGGCAACCGCGAGCGGCCATCTCACGAGCGACCGGCTCGCAGACCTCGGTGACAATGCGCTCAGTTGCGCCTTCCGGCAGCCAGGACAGCGGGCTGTAAGCACCCATGCCACCGGTGTTCGGCCCCTCGTCGTTATTACCGACGCGCTTGTGGTCCTGAGCCGGCAACAGCGGGACGACGATTTCGCCGTCGACCAGGCAGAACAGGGAAACTTCCGGGCCGTCCAGGAAGGACTCCAGCAGCACCGGGTTACCGGCGGCCAGAACAGCCTTTGCGTGTTCGAGAGCTTCAGCGCGGTCCTTAGTGACCACGACTCCCTTGCCAGCAGCCAGACCGTCATCCTTCACGACCCAGTTCGGGCCAAAGCGGTCAATGGCGGCCTCGATGTCTTCGTCGGAGGCCTCCGGCTGGATGGCCTCTGCCGAGGCGGTCTTTACCCCAGCTGCCTTCATGACGTCCTTAGCGAAAGCCTTGGACCCCTCAATCCGAGCTGCGTCAGCGTTCGGTCCGAAGACTGCGAAACCAGCGTCGCGCAGCGCGTCTGCCACACCCGCGACCAGCGGAACCTCAGGGCCAATAACAACCAAATCGGCCCCAATTTCCTTGGCCAGCGCAACAGCGCCAGCGGGGTCATCCACGACCAGTGGATGCATGGTGGCAATTTCACTCATACCCGCATTACCAGGGGCTACGTGAAGATCAGTAGCCTGCGGGTCCTTACTCATTGCGTACAACAGGGCGTGCTCACGGGCACCGGAGCCAATTACGAGGATGCGCATAGCAATCATCTTACTAATCAGCCCGGATAACTCTCATCGCGCCCAACCCCCTCAATCCGCTATTCGGGTTACCCTTGGCACATGAGCACAGTATTTACCAAGATCATCAACGGTGAACTCCCCGGTCGTTTTGTCTACCGCGATGACAAGGTCGTCGCATTTTTGACCATCGAGCCAATCGCACCTGGTCACACTCTGGTTGTCCCTATTGAAGAGGTGGACAAGTGGACAGACGCCTCGCCTGAGCTGTGGGCTCACCTCAATGAGGTTGCCCACAAGGTTGGTCAGGCTGTTGTCTCCGCTTTTGACGCTCCACGTGCTGGCTACCTCATCGCCGGCTTCGAGGTTCCGCACACCCACATCCATATCTTCCCTGCCCACGACATGTCCGGCTACAACCTCCAGTCGGTCGATCGCAATCCTTCCGCAGAGTCCATGGATGAGGCCGCCGCTAAGCTACGGAAGGTCCTCGGGACTGATGAAGACGGAAAGTTGGTGCGCTAATCGCCGCTTCAAACGAGGATTTTCGGGAAGAACAACTTCCGGTTCCTGCCCCTGAAGCGCAGGAACCGGAGGCGCAAAAACCGGCTGCAGCTGAAGGATCAGCATCGCTCCCCTATGCCATCTTCCGTCCGCTGCGCGGTGTTTTCGAAGATAACTGGGGAGCCAAAGTGTCCAAATCCCGGCCGTGGCCGGTCATCCTCCTGCATGGAACAGGCCAGGTCAAGGGTATTTGGGAGACCCTCGGCGGTCAGTTACGGGAGGATGGCTGGGCTGTCTTCGCGCCAGATTTTGGACACCGTGCAACAGACCCCATCAACCAGTCCATCGACATGCTCGTGCCTTACATCAAGGCTGTCCTGCACGCCACTGACGCAAAGCACGCCGTTATCGTGGGGCACTCGCAAGGCGGCTTAATTGCCACTCTGCTTTCTCTGCGCATTTCCAAGTACATCAAGCATGTTGTCTGCCTTGCCGCGCCCAATCACGGCACCAATCTGGGCGGCATCGCTTCCAGTATCACTAAGATCCCCGGCACAAAGTCGCTGATGAGCAACTTCGTTCAGAGTTACTGGGGCGTTTCCGGTTTGGAACAGCTCACGGGTTCAAAGATGGTTTTGAACTCCAATTCCCACGATATCCTCGGTCCCGGTGTTACTTACACCTGCATTGCCACCAAGTATGACCAGCTCATTTCCCCGCCACAGTCCTGTTTCTTGGATGATGGTGACACAGGCATGGTCACCAATCTCTATGTGCAGGACACGTTCCCTCAAGCAATAATTTTGCATGAGCAGATGGCGCACGATTGGCGTCCCCGCGCACTTACTCGCGAGGCACTATTCAAGCTGGTAGGCGAGGATTTTGACCCAATCGAGCATGCGGAATAGACCGCTCCTAACGCGGATTTTCCCACCGACAGCCGCACATCCGTCCTCACCAAATCCGAGTCCAGCGTCGGGGGACCTCAGAGACCCCGTTCCGGTTATCGCACTTCATGGCACGCTCGATAGTCCCGGCGCGTGGGCACCGCTTGCCGACGGTCTCCGTACCCTCGGCCGCCGAGTCTATGTACCGTCCTACGGAGACCGTGGCACTGCTGCCCTTGTAGATTCTGTCGCCGAAGTCGAGTCCTATATCAACGGAGTCTGCACTGAAACGAACTCGGACACGGTCGATATTGTGGCTCACTCGCAGGGTGGGCTACTGGCTTTCCTGCTGTTTACGCGTCTTGCAAACCATGAATGCGAGCGTTTTTCGTTTCGACGTGTCATCAGTGTGTCGGGCTCTGTCGGCGGTGTAAATCTGACTGGAATCTCCCGCATTTTGGGCTGGTGGAATGGGGCTCCTGCCCGCTGGCTAATGGGACAGGCTTTAGCCGATCAGATTGCGGTAGCTGCAGGAAAATATGAACTTCCTGCAGCCAACACTGCCCCGCACCTCCGAGGGCGCAAGGCAGCCGCACCTGACTGGATTAATGTCATCAGCCACCATGACAACCTGGTCATTCCGTGGTCCGATACCGCGCAGAGCTTCCTGCCAGACAGCCAAACTGTTTTGCTCGAAACCGAGCTGGAGGGCAGGTCTGTTGCGCATTGGAAGCAGCAAACAGACTCCGAGGTGATCGACCTAATCACTCGGCTATTGGCGTAGGGCTTCGACCTAGAACTTGGTCAGCGACTCGCGCGCGGTGACGACATCCGCAAGCAGCTGCTGCGCGGCTGGCGAGGGGTTATCGGAGGTGAGGGCCTCAATGACGACGTCGGGAAGCCCTGCGGCGCGGTAGTCGTCGACAGTGACATCGCCGTACTCGAGGACCCCGTGGAGCCATGCGACTGCACGCGACTCTGGCGAAATGCAGCGTCGTGCGGTGCGTTCCTGCTGGACGAGCACATCACGGTTTTCCACCCCGCGCATCCCCAGCCGCGCAAGAGTACGAGCAGCAGAGATGAGGTTCTCACCGGCAACACGATCCTGCTGATTCGGATTGGCCGGCGGCTTCTTACGACCACGACGGCGCACGTAGAGCTCCTGCTGACCAATACCGACCAGGGAACCATCGCGGTTTCGGATTACAGAGGTGTATGGAACGACCGTCGAATAGCCACCTTCGGTTTCGGCCTTAAGCTTTTCGACCATCTCATCCGGCACCTCTACCTCGAGGTACGCACCATTCTTACCCGGCCGGATAAATTCAAACGACCCAGTTCGCGTCCACGCCTCGTACTTCTTGACATCCAGGCGCTGCATAACCAGCGTGCCAAACAGCACATCCGTCATCGAAAACAGTGCACCGCCAAATGCCGCGCCATGCATATTCGCAGTCAGAGCGTTTAGGCGCAGCTCCAATCGTCCCTCAGACCAGTCATCCGCAATCTCGGTGATACGGATGCCGGTGCCAAACAGCGGCGGCCAAATGTTCAGCAAGAACTTTGCCTTAGCCGGGGACATCTCTTTCTCAGCAAGTTTGTACAGGGTGCGTCGCAGCGATGGACCAATAGACATAACTACTTACATTAGGTGTTGACCGGGCGAACGCGGGCATTATTGTCAGAAAACAAAAGTGTGTCAGCTTCAGCACATGCTTTACGACGGTTCCCGCGCCCCACCTTTTATTAAGACAGCGACTATTTCAGCGACTATTTAGGCAGCAAACCGTTCCGCCAGCGTATTGACGCGCAGAGTGAAGAAATCCCGCAATTCCGCGTAGCGGGAATAACCATAAATCCCGCGGTCAGCTGGGTCATCATATTCCCAGCGCTCAGTCTCTACATCTGGCGCGATGTAGTCCGAAACGTCGATTTTCCCCACAACAATGACCACATCCGCACTGTCTGCGAGAGACGGCGTGAGTTGATGAGGATCGCCATCGCACCGTGCCCCCACCTCACAGAGCGCACGCCGCGCGTCTTCATCCAGACCGCGGTCATCATCATCGATGCTGATACCTGCTGACAAAACTGTCAGGCCTGGGGCAGCTTGCCGCAGCAGCCCTTCGAGTACGCGTGAGAGTCCCATGTTTGAACTACTGACAAAGAGCACCTCTGACATGGCTCTATCGTAGAATATTTTTCTCGGAGAAATCACCCCAGCTTGTGGGGTTTTCTGGAAGGTTTTGCAGAAAAATGCCAAAAGCGCCCATAGCGCAGGCCCTTCCCCGAGACCAGCCCTATCGACGCTTATGACTTAAAAACAAAGTCCACTTTACATGCGCATGCAACCCCTGTGAAGCATGGGGCTAGAGTTGCAGATGTGAACGTTCCGTGGCCTGTGATTTTCCGGCTGTCGGTGTTGCGCTGTCCTATCGATGCAATATTCACCTATCGATACGCAGCAGCGTGGCCATAAGTGGAAAGCTCATCCATATGTCGACCGGGACTTCCGACAACGTGCGCATAAGTGACAGAAAATTCCCCCGCCCCAGCCCCCGACAGGCATTTGCCCTTTAATCTGCCTTCAAAAGAATCCTTTGCTCCCCGCCCCGGCCCCCTTAGACCGGATAAAATTGGCGGGGCCAATCGCTCGCGAATAGGAGAATCACCGTGACCGACTCTCGCGATATTAAACCTTTTGCAGCCAACCGCAGCTCCAAAGTGACCTCCATCGGCTCCATCATCGGCGCAGCAGCAGTGAGCGGCCTACTTCTCGGAGGTGTCGGTGCGGGCACCTGCTTGGCAATTCTCGATGTGCCCGAGCGCTCCGACTACGTCATGAAGACTGCGCAGCGTGAGGTACAGGCTGACATCATGGACCCGGACGATGTGCTCACCCCAGAGGAAGAAGAGCGCATGCTTCGCGATGTCTCCCTGATCGCCGCCCCTGACGTGGTCCAAGAGCTGCACTGCATGGTCTTTGCCGAGAACAAGGAAAACGTTAATGACTCCGTAGAGGAGTACCTGCGCGATAACCACCAGGAGCTCATCGGCAAGGATAAGTTTGCTGATGGCCAGGTCTTCGTCGGCGTGGGCCTTGATCCGCGCCAAGCCTTCGTCTTCGCGGGTGAGGACGTGGCTGCTCAAATGAAGCTACGCAAGAATGACAGCCATCTGAAACAGTCCATCGAAGCAATTAAGCCGGGCGTGCGGGATGGCAACATTCCTGCTGGCCTCTTTGCTGGCGCAGCGGCTGCAATCGACGTAGACCGTGCTGCGGATACTCAGTACGAGGGCGCAAAAGAGGATCGGATGGGGGCGGCCGTTGGCCTCGGGGTGGCGGGCCTGAGCGTTGGCGGCGCTGGTGTCGGCCTCGCCGGCGGTATACGCCGCAGCCGACAGAAGAAGGCACAGCAGGCACGCGAGGACTGGGACTACGTGTCGCAGACCTACACCGATGTGGCGCAACGGCTAAGGGAGATTGATATTCGAGCGCACTCGCTCCAATCAGGACTGGTGGATGAGCGCCTGCGCCAGGACTGGGAGGGTTTGCGCGATGACTTCCTAGCGATCGATAGCCAGGTTGGTTCCCTCATGTCGATTCCGGCGGATGCGCCAGATGAGCAATTCCGCTCACGCTCTGAGCTCATCGCCAGTGCGCGCCAACTGTGCGAGCGCGTGGAAACCGCTGAGGTCAATATTGAAAAGCTGCACCGCATTGAGAACGCTGATGCGGATGCTCGCCGCTATGAACTCTACGAGCTGGGGAAGGATCTGGCACAGGCAGGCTACTTGGCCGCAAGCATCGACTCGACGCTTGAGCGCCACGCGAAGGAGTTGGAAGATGCCGCCACTGAATTATCCAAGGAACCACACCATCCGCAGTTCATGGAGCGCTACCTAGAACTCTTGGATCGCTCCGCGCTCTTGTCGGAGCACGTGCAGTCCCAGCTGCAGAAGCGCAATGAGGCCGACGAGCGCCCCGAGCGCACGCGCATCTACGACTCTAATTTCTTCGCTGGCTCCGGCTACCACGGCTACGTGCCCTTCTATGTCGTGAGCACCTGGGATAGCGATGCCACCACTGCCCGCGACAGCTCTTCTAGTAGCGGCGGCGTCAACAGCGGGTTTAGCTCGGGGTTTTCCGGTTCAGGTGGTTCTTCCAGCTTCTAAGCCGGCTTACGGGGCAGAAGGGATGCGGACGTTCTGTTAGACGATTTCACCCCTCACGCTACTTAACCCCCTACTTTTCTCCTTTAAGCCAAAGAACCCCAGGCCGGAAAACTTCCTGGCCTGGGGTTTTGGAGCCGGAAACGGGACTCGAACCCGTAACCTACTGTTACAAGCTCCGCGCACTTGGTGATTTTTACTACCCCCGCGCACTCCATATAGCTGCGAATATGAGAATTTGGCAGGGGTGCCCCCCTTGCTCCGCGCGACAGAATCTATTGTGAAAAAGTACCAATAAAGTACCAACTCGGTTCCGATTTTCCACCCCTTGCAGACCCCTCATCGGGGGTGGCACATATGGTAAAATGTGGAATATGAATGAAGACATGGACACCCCCATACAGGGGGACTTGACCACCCCGCACATCCCGAAAATGTTGTCCACACGCAGGCTGGCGCTATGCCTGGGGATCAACCCCAGCACCCTCTACAAGGCCAAGAGGCTCGAACTTCCCAGTGGGGAAATCCGGGAGCCTGACCTGCGTATACGATCCATGCTCCTGTGGCGCACAGAGGGGCTGGAGCATTTGCTGGATGCCCGCTATCTCACGGAGGATACAGAATGACATCGCACCTGATCCCGGAGCCGTTCGGCGCTGACCACACCCCCGAACCGCCCACCGTCATCCCCATGCCGGAGCTGCCCACCACCCCCGACTACATCACACCCCCGCTACCCGACAACGCCCCTATGACGGAGCTGCATTCGGCCACGCCCATTCTCGACTCAGACGACAAAACCTCGCTCGCCCGGGTCGCGGTCATCTGCGGTGTCCTTGGACTCATGCTCATGGGTGTCAGTCTCTGGCTAACCCTGATCCTCTGGGTGCTAGCAGGGGGCGCGTGGTGGCTCCGCACCGGCGCAGACCCCACCGAGGAGATCTCCTACCGTGTGCCATTGGAGTCGCCCGCGCACAGGCTCTGGAGCGGCACAGGAGCGGCAGCCGGTCTCGACGCTGGCCGCCTGCAGCGCACGATCCGCGGAGCCGCAGACACGGCGCTCGCAGCGGATCGCGCACCCCTCGGGCACGACATCGAGGTAACAAAACTGGTGCTGGACGACGATGGATCGGGTGACGTCATAGTCGGCCTGTCGGTACCGGCGCTGCTCACCACCGACGAACTCCAGGCGCTCGCCCTGGAGACTGCCGACGAGCTCCGCGTGACCGGTATCTGTGGCGCGGAGCGCACCGCAGGCGAGTTCTTTTTCTTCCTGACCAGCATGAACGCGCAGCACTACAACGTGCATATCACGGAGCCTCCGAAGACTGCTCCCGAAACACCAAAGCCCGCCGGGCCACGATTCTCGAAAGCGTGATTTGACGTGTCCGATTTTTTTGACCGATTCCAAGAATCACAACAAGAGACAGAGTTTGTTGCTGTCCCCGACACTGCAGAAGATCTCCTAAGGTTGACCTCCGAGGTCGGCGACGAAGCACAGTCAGAAGAGGAGGACCCCGTAGAGCGTTTCGTGTCCGACCTCTCCCGCGCTCGCGCCGCTGTAGATGCCCTCGACGTGCCCGCTGACGGCGGTGCTTTCGTGCGGTCGCCTGGCACTGGTCTAGTACCAGAAAAGGAAGTGCGCGACACGATCGAGCGCCTTGGCGGGCACATCCCCGCTGGAGCCTCCTGGGTAGGCAGCGTGACACGCCTAGAGGTCACCAGCGAGCACCTGCTACTGGAGATCGAGGGGCAGGACAGGGTCGCCGCAGGCAGGGCGCTCCGCGCATCAGGTATCCCGAACGTGGCCTCCTCTGGGGTCGCAGAGGGGGATTTCGCTGGTGCTCTCGCCTACCGACTCCTCTCCACCGCGGTACCACAGCTCATCGACTTGTACTGCGGCACAGAGGAGCACTGGGGCAGGACGTGGCACCGCCTGGGACTCAGTGAGGTATCCCGCAGGCAGGACAGCTCGGAGACGATCACTATCCCGAATCCTGTCGGGTTCCGGCTACTCCCCGACGGGCGCGGCTGTATGCTGCTCCGCACCCCCGTCACCAAGCCACTCAAAGCCTGGGAATCGAAGCTTTCGGCGATCCGGGCGAAAATGAAGCGCCAGGTAGACCTAGTGGACATCGCCCCGAACATCGTCGGTCTAGCCTCGCCCGCGAAACCCCAGGAGCTCACTCCATGGATCCCCACAGCCAGCGAGCAGCTACACATCGCGGCTCCCTCCCCAGGCGCGTTTGTGGCAGGCGCTCTCGCAGCCTACCCACACATGGCGTGGGTGCAGGGACGCGCCGCAGACGGGCAGATCCTCTCTCAGCCCATGGCACGGGTACCACACGCCATGGTCGGCGGTGGCACAGGAAGCGGCAAGAGCACCTGGGCCTCGTGGCTCGCGACCTCCTGCGCACTGGCGGGCGCGGATCTGATCATCTGCGACGGAAAAGGCTCCAGCGACTACGTGGGATTGGTGCAGGCGCTCCCCAACGTGCTTATGTACACGTCATGCGATGCCGAGCACGTGAGGGCGCTGCAGTGGATCCACGCAGAGATGGACTCCCGATACTGCCAGCAGAAGACTGCTGCCACTCACGGAGAGGCATACGAGCCACGACCCATCGTGCTGCTTTTTGACGAGTTCGGAGCCTTCGTAGAGGGAATCAGCGATAAGGCTCACCCGCAGAACGCGGGCTGGGAGGGTGTACAGGCGCAGCTCACGCAGGTGCTACAGAAAGCGCGCGCCGTCCGGATCCACTGCGTTTTCGTGTCCCAGACTCTCTACGCGTCCACCTTCCCCGGCAAGATGCGGGGAAACGTTCAGTGTCGGTTGAGCCTGGGTGTACCAGAGTCGCACACACTCCAAATCGTCGCAGGTGACGTCTACGACGAGGCAAAGAGCCTGAGTGCCCAGATCCCCCGCGGTCGCCCTGGGCAGGGTGTCGCGGTCACTACTGGCAGCGACGGCGAGGCTACGGCCCGCCGAGTAGCGATTCCCTTCGGTTTTGTGCCGGGTCGCAAAGCCCCCAACCGGATCACTCGCGACGCATGGGGCACCCTCCAACCCGCATATGAGGCTATCCCCGCGCTCACTCCCCGTATCGCACCCGTTTTTGACGCGCCAGTGCAGCCCGCAGGTCGCAAAAAAGACGACGAGCTGCCCTCCGACTGGCACGCCTACGCATGCCAGGAACTCGCCCAGCTGCCCTGGGTACGGGTGGGAGCCACCGACCTTGCCGGGCCGCCCCTCCCCGAGTCTGCACGCTACGACTCGCTGAGTTCCGCATACGCGGGCGACGACACCCCAGACGACAATACCTACACCACCTACCACTAACCCCACACCACAGGAGGACGCACACCATGCCTAGTCACGACATACACGAAGCACGACTCGCAGCCGACGCTGCACTCATGGCAATACAGGACGCCCGCAAGCTAGACGACGACGTCCCCTGGCAGACGGTCGCAACGAAGGCCGCCACCGCCGCGCAGTACGCGTGGGAGGCAACTGATCCTCAGCGCGGACAGTGGCGCCGCCGAATCGCCGCTATTCTCCTCGCACGGGGACTCCCACAGCTCACCGTAGGGCTAGCCGCGGGGGTTGGCAGTAAGGGCATCACAGAGTGGTGCCGACAGCCCGCAAAACCTCGCGCAGAGGGGGTGTACAGGAGCGAAAATGTCGGCCGGGAGAGGGAAGCATCGGGTCGCGATTTTCTTGGTTATTTTCTCCCCGATCTTGAGCAGAAAATCAAGGCGATAGCGACCACGCTGGGAGTTCTCGACGACCGTGGAAACGACGACATTGTGACGCTGACCCGAGTGCTGCATGTCGCGCGCCGGACACCCGAGATGGAGATGACTATATCTGCGATCATTTCGGCTCTACATGTGGGTGGTATGAGTGCTGGCAGCATTGGCTCCTACCTGGGAATGTCGGGGGTGACGGTTCGTGCCCGCGCGGCGGTCCTCGGTCAGCACTACCGGCAGGCGATGGCGGCTACTGCATAAAAAAGAAAGCCCCCTGCGGGGGCTGACCTTGGGTTTTGTCTCTCCCGGAGGGGTTTTTCGTGTTTTGCAAGTCGAGCTTCCTAGGGCTTTACCCACCTCAAAAGTCGAGCTTCCTAGGCGAAAAGTTCAACTTCCTACCCTAAAAGTCCGACTTCCGCTGGGGGAATACATGAACAAAACCACTCCAGGGAGCACTCCAGGGGATCATCCAAGCCCCATTCCATACCGCATTCTAAAAACAACCCCTCCGGATTCCAGTTTTCCGCCCCCTTGCTTTTTCACACCCAACCCCTAGGTGCCCCGAGTTTATCGTCACAGTGACAAATCAAGGCGGTGCGGAGGGGTCTGCACACCCCGGATTCCTGCCTGTTGCGTCCTACACCGCGCCACCCACGCAACACCCGCCCCCGCCATACCAGGAGCGACTAGAGAGGAGTTTTTTCAACACCTCCCCACCCCCTCCGATAGGCACAAAAATAACCCCCACCAGCAACCGCCAGTGGGAGCTAAAACAGGGAGGGTTATGCGGCCTCTGAGTGCTCGCCACCCTCCCCGTCCGAGGAGTCGTCGGCGCGGTCAGCACCAGACTGAGAACGCACCTTCACAGGGCGGTGGCTGCTCGGGCGATCCAGGCCCATGGCATCGAGGTGCGCATGAGTGAAGACCTTTGTCTCCAGCTCGGTGTCGAGCTGTGCCCGCCATGCGTCCAACGCGTGGTTGTGCTGGGCTGCAGCACTGTCCACTGCGGCCTGTGGCTCAGTGAGAGTCTCCGCCTCGGTTGCGTTGATTTCGTCGCGTAGTGCGGTCATCTCCTGGCGCTGGCGTTCACGGAGCTCCGCGACGCGATCCGAGCGGTAGCTCTTGATCTCGGCGCGCTGCTCGTCGAGCTGCTCTCGGGCAACCTCGTAGGCATGTGCGGCCTCCTCGTACTGGACCTGTGCGCGCTGGAGGCGCTGGGCGGACTGCTGCATAGACTCGAAAAGATTTGTCATGCGATTCTCCTAGTGTGTTTGAGGGGGGGGATTTAGTACCCCCGGTTCGGGAATGTATGTCCACATTTTACCACACCTACACCCCCGTTTGCGGGTGCCGTAACGCACTCTCGATCACGTCGTCCAGGATCTCCGTATCCCAGAGACGTTTGCGGACACTGAGGAGGTCGAGAAGATCCTCGTCGGAGAGCTCGTCGAGGGCGTCCCCGCGCTCCTGATACAGGGCAGACACAGGCGCGTAGACAAACGGAACGACTAGAGAGCGCCCGTAGCGGGCCACCAGCCACACGACCTGCTCCCACGAGGTCGCACTGTCGTGGTCAAGATCATCAGACACCGCGACCTGTATCTCTGGCATCTCGTAGACACGCTGGACGACAGGCCATTCGGGAGTATCAAACCAGTTAGTCATGGTCTAGTTTTCCTCCTGAGTGTCGGCGAGGTAGGGGGCAATTTCCTTGTAGATGATTTTCGCGAGGTCACGGCTGGTCACTGCCGGATCCCGCAGGATCTCCGTGCATACCCGAATAGCGAGAGCGCGCTCCTCGGGGGTTGCATGGGGCTGTGAGAGGACGTAGGCCACGCGGTCGATGCCGGCCTGATCTTGGCTGGTGAGAGTGAAAATTTTGGTGATCCTTTTCTCTATAGGGGCTGTGATGAGATTTGGGAGGGCTACATGCTCCGTAGGCGCTGGGAGTGCGGGGAGGTCGCGTGGGTGCCTCTGCGCGCACTCTGGCGCTTTTTGCGGGCACTCTCAGCGTTCGCACGGGCACTGTGGGCACTGATAGTGCGAGCGAACCCGTAGGGATTCCTGCCGGCCAGCAGATCCAGGTAGCGCTGGCGCCCGCGGACTCGCTGAAACGAGCGGGCGTTCGCCCGTGCGTCATGGGTACACCGCATGAGCGTGGGATCTGCCATGCCTGGCACGTCGATGTATCCATCCTCATCGCAGAGGGGGCAGCACCCAGCGCCCAGGCACTCGGTGTCAAATCCAGTGATTACGGGCTGCGTAGTCGCGGCCTGGTATAGTGTGGGGGTCATCTCGGACTCCTTATTTGAGATGCGAAGCAAAGGAAACAATTTGCTGGGCGAGATGGGGATCTCGCCTCCCCTCCCCTATGTGCTGCGAACACTATGGGGAGGGGATTTTTCGTTGACGGGGGTTATGCGACGATTTTGAGGTGCGGCTTCGGGCGGGTGGCCAGGAGCTCTTTCACTCGCAGGTGACCCGACGCGGTGAGGGAGAGCTTCAGCCCGCTTTGACCGTTGCTGGCGGTGACTGGGCGTGCGAACACCTGTCCGACGTCCTCTAGCTGTTCCAGGGCATCGTAGAAGATCTGTCGGTGGTTGGCGCTCAGCTTTTTCCGAACTACGGCCGCGGCAACTTCCCCCTGGGCGCTCCACTCGGGATCGCGGAGTTTCTCATCGAGCTTGAGCAGTAGTGCGTTCTTCGCTTCTTCCATCTGGATTTCCAGCATGGCGGTCTTCGCTGCGGCCTGGGCTGCTGCTGTCTGCTGGGCTTTACGCTCGATCCCCCGCACGATTTCCTCCGCGCAGTATGCACGGAGGTCACGTGAGTGCTGGATAAGGAATTCAGCGTCGTCCCAGTCGGACTTCTCGACACCCCACCGACCGTCGATGAGGGAGAGCAGTGCCGCGATTTTCAGGCGGACCTGCATCTCGTGACCATTGCCCGTGCCGGTGATACGGGCTTGGCGGATCTCGGTGCGAATGTCTTTCAGCACGGGGAGTACTACGTGACCTCCAACGGTGTTCGCTGCCGGCACCTGCGAGGGAAGGGTGATGCGGTAGGGGTTGGGGTCTACCAGATCGTCGCAGTGATCCTCGGCCTGGTAGTCGCAGAGCTGTGGCTGGAGACGGGAATCCAGCCAGAGGAAGCGCTGGGGCAGCCCCTGCGCCTCGCGGTCAAGGAGACCGCCTGCGAGTTCTGGCTGCACACCGACACTCAGGCAGGCGCGGTACTCGTGGGCTGCGACAAAACGGCGACGGGTCTTGTCTGCATTGCCGGTAGAGAGGCTGGATCCGCTCCAGACGGAGCACAGTCGGGCTGCGGTGGTGGATCCAGGGCGTCCCATTTCGGCGGCTAGGGTGCCTACCTCGTCTACGTGCAGGCGTAGGCGCGTGTACTCGCCCTCGCGAGCCGTTTGAGTGATGGGCTTTCCATCAGTGTCAGTGCCGCCGTCCACCTCGACCTCTTCTCGCTGGAGCATGTCCACGATGCCCTCGCCGGTGGTTACGTCGATGGATCGTGGGTACTGGCGGCGATGGCTCGCATCGACGATTTCAAAGTGCTCGTCGGCTACGGTGAAGCCTGCGGTTTTACCTGCACTCGGGCCTCCAACGACCGCTAGGCAGACGTTGAGGCTACCGACGCCGCCGATGATTGCGGGGAGTACGACGCGGGGAGAAATCGACACTGCGGCGTTTGCGATTACACCGCCGAGTAGCGCATAGGGCGAGACTAGCTGTTCCTCGGCGACCTGGCGGATTTGGCGGAGGATTTTTCGGGAGGTCCATACTGCGTGCTCGGCGCTGACTTCATCGGGCATCGGTCCGCTGAGACGCTGCTCCAGGTATGCCTCGCGTTCGGTTTCACTCATGCGCGAGAGCATCTCAACGTCCTCGGACGTGAGGGCTGGGGTCTCTGCGGTGGCGGTTGCAGTGGGGTGATCTTGTGGTATGGTCATTGGTAGCGACGATCTTTCATGTTAGGTGTCTGGCGAGGGATTGTTGAGAGTCTCGAAGGTGGTGCTTCGGGGCTCTTTTTTTTGTGCGTTTTATGAGGCCAGCTTGCGGGGCGCTGGACTGATGATTTTCTCCAGGAGTTCGTGGGTGTAGCGGGCCTCTCCGCTGGGGAGTCGGTATGGGGTAATGAGGCCCTGTCGCGCCCAGCGGCGCAGCGTTGCTGGGGTGACGCGGAGGATTTCTGCGGCCTCGTCGGTCGTTAGGTAGTGGGGCATGGCCCAAACCTCTCTTTCTGTGTCGTTTTTCGACCATCTGCATGTGTTGATGTTCGTTATTGTATCACAGTAGGGCATGGCGACGTCGGGGCACATCATACCCCCTGGTCAGTGGCGGTTTTTAGGTCATGGACGCGAGCAAATGACGCTTTTGAGGTACCCCACTTGAGGGGTGAAAATCACCCCCGCTTCAAGTTCGACTTAAGGGTGACAAGGGTGATCAAGGGTGATCCATTCGCGATCACCCTTAATCGCCGCAGGTGAGAGATACTTTTTGAGGGGCAGGGTGACAGGGTGATCCATGCCCCCATGCCTGTCACCCTGAAACCATAATCCTGAGAATTACCTGAGATAATAACTCTCTAAAGTCAAATTTACTTTTATATACAAAACTACCTATTTTAAATATTAAGCAAAAGGCGAGGTAAACTACACAAGTTAGGACACCCTCTCCACTGTCTAAGATTCTGTTGACACGTCACGCAGTTGGAAGGGTGACACCGATTTTGGACTTTTTTCCGACACTCCGATCACCCTGTCACCCTTAAGCCAAAAAACCCTTTCCGAACTGCGATTATTAAGGGTGATCACGAATGGATCACCCTTGATCACCCTTGTCACCCTTACCTACCCCTCCTTTGCTAAGGATCTCACAGCATTCGCTAAGGATTTCTCTAAGGTTTCGTACCCCTTTTTTGGCAACAAATTCTCAACGGGGGTAGATAACTCCCCCGCCAGCACCCCCACCGGATCCTCGATACCAATGAACTCGATAGCCTCAGCCAGATAAATCACCGCGGCTTCGAGGGACTCGAAGCCGTACAGGATCGTGACATCCCCCTCTACTGCCACCCCCTCGCGCCGCATCCGCTTCGCGACTGACAGCACCCCCTGCGCCCGCCTGACTCTCTGCAAATCAGTCGAGACTTCCATGAGCTCCTTATCGAGGCTCCGCTTGCGCTTCTCCAGCCCCCTCGCCACGTCCTCGAACTGCCCCGTCAGTGACGCATAGGAGGAACCCGCGTACATGTCCGTGATGCTCACACCGAGTACCTGCGCAATGGCCGCGAGTTCTGGTGCTGAGATACTCCGCGTTCCTCGCTCGATTCGGCTTACTGTGAGTCGCGTGATTGGCTCCTCCAGTACGGCACCGACTTTCTCCGCGAACTCCTCCTGGGATAGTCCGGCATCTTCCCGCATGGCCTTCGTGTAGCGGGCAAGGCGGTCAGCAATCCGCTGAGAGTGAGTCAGGTCCATGGTCATGCTCCTCAGAGTATCCGGCGTGCCTCCCCCGTGGCCAGCGCGCGCCAGGATCAAATCTGGGGCGTTTTAGCGATCTTCCCCTTGTGGTTGCCTAGAGAAACCCCCACAGCGCCCCTGCGGGCGTTCTGGCGAGTTTTCGGGGCATTCGCGGCGTTCTGGGTAAAAGAAAACCACCCAGCGGGGCGCTGGGTGGCTGGGGGTTACTGGGCCGCTTCGAGCAGCGGGGTGCCCCACTCCTCTGGCTCCTGCCATGGTGACACGCCGATGGAGTGCTCCCGTGTGTCGGAGGACCGATCCATTACGCCCTGGCGGGGCACTGGGCGCACGCCGGTACTGGGCGGGATTGTCTCACCAGTGTCGCGTCGCGTGTCCTCGTAGGTGTAGGTCACCGTAGGGCTGCTTTCCTCTCCACGTAGAGGCACATCCACTGCATAGGGTGCGGTGCCACTCCTCTCACCACTGCTACTGGCGTTGTCCGCTCCGCACGCTGCGAGAGGGAGCGCCAGCGCCACGGTCACCAGCGCAATCACTGTCTTCTTCATTCTTCGTTCTCCTTGTCTAGTGCCTCGATTGCGGCGTCGAGATGCCGCATGGCGGTGCTACTGAGCAGTACGGTCTGGAGGCGTCCGCGGCACGCTACGAGCGCCTCTCGCAGGCTCTCTGCCGTCTCAGGCTGGTCAGTTTTCATCGCGCTCCCTTTCCCGTCGTGTGAGTTCCGCTTCCAGACCCATCGCTACCGCTCGAAAATCTGCCACATCCTGCAGCAAGAGCTTCTCGAAGGCCTTGAAAATCTGGGAGGCTACAAATCGCTGACCCAGGCGCATCGCTTGTTCCATTGCGATTCGAAGGTCACCCGCGACCTCGGTCAGTACATCGACTCTGCGGTGCATTTCTGCGGCATCTTCGCGCAGGTGCGCGTCTGAAAAACTCTCAATCCCCACGGCATTCCCCGCGGCATCGAATATCTGCAGGCCAGGAGCTTTTTCTTTGCTATCCATGTTCCACATTTTACCACACCCTTACCCCCGTTTGAGGTAAACTAGAGGCAATATACTGGCCATTCTTTGGGAGGTTTGATATGGCAAAAACCGCGTCAAAAACGGACGTTAGTGGTGGGGTCGGGGAGGTTGCGGTTTCCGCAGGTGCCGCACCACCAAAAAAGCCCACCAAAAAGGTGGGCTACGCACGAGTATCTACATCCGACCAAATCGTGGATTTACAGGTGGATGCACTCCGTGCCGCGGGTTGTGATGAGATCATCACAGAGACTGGTTCGGGCTACGCCGTAGGGGCCCGACCACTGCGCGATCAGCTGCTGGAGACTCTCCGGGAGGGCGACACACTCGTGATTTGGCGACTAGATCGCATCGGTCGATCCATGGCCGAGGTCTTGCAAATCGTGGACGGTCTGAACAATCGCGGAGTGAACCTCGTCTCACTGACCGACGGCGTAGACGCGGCCACCCCCACAGGGCGACTACTACTCGGTGTTCTCGTGGCTGCCGCAGAGTACGAGAGAAATTTGATTAGTGAAAGGACTGTCGCAGGCCTACGTGCTGCAAAAAGCCGCGGTAAGCGTCTCGGTCGCCCCAGGGCGCTCACACCCCGCGGTCTAGACGCTGTGCTCCTGATGACCCAATCGGGGCGCACGCGCGAGGAGATTGCCGATGCGCTGGGGGTCGGTACCTCTACTGTGGATCGTGCCCGCAGAAAACTGCGCGCCGAGGGCCGGCTCTCCTAGCTGCTCATTTTTGAGTAGCGGGACTGACCTGCGTGTTTAGCCCCCCTCCTTGCCCTCCCCAGTAGTCGTGTGAGAGGAGTTTTTGTATGCCAAAAACGCTCGAACATGCCATCTTGCAAATCCGAGCGTTTTCATCGGCACGCTAGGCTGCCTTAAATAGCTCCCAGTATGCCTTTACAAGTTCCCATGGAGTGGGTTCCTTCTTAACCTCTTCAATCCTCTTTCGGTTCTGCTCGTATGCTTGCTGAATCTTACGATCCAGGTCATCACGCGGGGATACTGGCGTTGCAGCAGTCATCTTTTTCGCCCCTTTCTTCTCTGTATCCTCATACTACATGTCCGTCCCAGAAACGCGACTGTCCTCGTGGGATTTTCTTGTTTTTCGTCCTCTTTTGCTATCTTTTTCGCCCCCTCATCATCATCTGGGGTGGCAGTATTTTTCGGCTCCGCTTTTTCGTTAAAGCCGCGCATAAGTTCGTTGTAGGCGTTCATAATGTCAGCATCTTCTACATTCACTCGCGAGTTCCAAACCTTGTTTGCTAGGTCAAATGCCGCTTCACGTTTAGAGTCATCAGCGGACTCTAACTTGTCCAATGCCCAGTGAAGCCTGTTGTAGAACGCTGTCCTCTCATCAGATTGTTTACGCTGCTCCATTGAAGCAAGTGCAGTAAGTAATGCGGCCAGCGCGATGATTCCAGAGATGAGACCAGCATTGTCACTGGTTGCACCCATAGCGTCCTTGACCCCCATTCCTTTCCCGTAGCCGAATGCCCACCCGCTCGTAACAAACCAATAACCGAGCAGCCAAAGTAAAGCGATGCCCAGGAAATAGAAGAACGTGGTCTTGACGAACCTAGATACGACCGAAAACATAGGATTGTTCAAGGTGAATCCCCAAGTTCTGCCTTCACTCGAATCATTCGATTCCCTTTTCTTCTCGTCCCGAGATAGTGCGTCATGATTCGCCTCAGTCATGTCGTTAATCATGCATCGAGGCTCTATCTGGAGTCTTCTACCCCCCCCGTATTTGTTTCTTTTACAGACTCCCAAGAGCATAGAATCATGCCGAAAACCGAGATAGCGCCAGGAGGTATGGGGCAACCCATCTCAAGGCGGACCACCGCAGGCTGGGAAGTCATCATTCGGTTCCGTTACCTCAATGGAACACGGGCACAGGTAAAACGCCGTAGACGGTTGAAGGCCGAGGCTATTGAAGCGGCCCAGGCAGAGGCCCGCCGCCTCATAGAGGCCGGGCGTGGATACGCTGACGACCACCTCACACGCCGCACCCCCGTACCCCAAGCGGTTGAGATGTACCTCGACTCCGAGATCTCCAACGAGAATACGAAGAGCGTCTATAAGCGTCATCTGCGGAAACACATAGAACCTGAAATGAAAAGTCTGTGCGTCGGGGAGGTCACAACCCCGATGGTGGAAAGATTTTTAACCTCGCGAAGCCAGGGGATCCACCGCTCCTGCAGAGCCATCCTGAGTGGCTGCTGGCGCTGGCTGACACGTCGTGGGGTAGTGCCATACAACGTTGTTGCCGCAACGTCTCCTGCACCTACTGAGCGAATTCTGGAGTACCGATCCTCTACTGCGGAAGAGATCGTAGCGCTTTTGACTGCGGCTCATGCCTACAATCTCCCCTGGATAGCACCCGCACTCCTCGCTTATGCAGGTACAGGGCTTCGCAGGGGAGAAATTGTGAACCTCCGCTGGGACGATTTAGAGGAACGCGATGGGCTGATTTATCTGAACGTGGCGCGGCTGAAAAAACGAGATGAGCGGAATTCTCGCGGGCTCGTCGCGCTCCCCGATTTGCTCGTTGCAGAGCTCCTAGAGTGGAAGAAAAAGAACGGAACGGAGTTCATTTTCCCAGGTCACCCACCCACGCGCCCCATGCGGGGCGAATCGGTAAAAACAGGCTTTGCACGGTTCCTGAAGTGGGCCCGCGACCCTGACGTATCCGGGGATGCAATCTCCCCAGAGGTGCGCTCGGCGCTGCCACAGAGGATTGCTGCGCGAGACTTCCGCCACGCCGTTGCAACAGCCATTACAGATACCCAAAGTTTGTACGACGCCTCACTGCAGCTCGGTCACTCGCGATCTTCTACAACAGAGCGGTACTACGTTCACCGACCGCGCTCCGTTGACCATCGTGCCGCTATCGAGACGCTTCTGGGAAAAAGTACCAATAAAGTACCATCCGACGAAAAAACCAGGTAGGAAATCGCTCCTACCTGGTCATTCGAGCCGGAAACGGGACTCGAACCCGTAACCTACTGATTACAAATCAGTTGCGCTACCAATTGCGCCATCCCGGCAACTTTAAAGCGACCCTTTTGGCGTTAGCCGTCGCTGGCTCGAAAGAATCAGAGTCAACCTGAGAATCGAACTCAGCTGTGCCGCTGACAGGCGATTGTACAGGTTGGCAAGCAGAAGTTAAAAACGACACCACAGGAATACTGCAACCGCACTTCTTGAACACTTTTCTGCACACTAAAAGCCCCGCTCAGATAGGTAAATTCACCCCACCGAAAACGAATTGAGATTCTCCGTCACCGACGGGGTAGTGTGACTATCGCTAAATCACTGGGGCTATGTTGCTGCAACGCCTCTAGAACTCGTCTTTGCAATAGCGCTGCAACGCACCCCAGGCAGTATCGGGGAAAGGAAGTGCCGACATGCCATTCGATGGTGGCAACAAATCCAACGCCGAAGAAAACTCCGCTGCGAAGGATGATGCCTACGATGCCGAAGCCGCTGTCGCTTACCCCGCTGACCCCACTGTCTCTTACGACGACACTCCGCAGACCCAGTTTCCTGCAATCGACAATCAGTCCACCTTCAAGCAGCGCGTGATTGATTTCGTTTCCGGCCCAACGGCAACTGTCGACCTAGTGCACTCGACCACTACCCCACTGCCGCTGGCACCGATTGATTATTCCGACCCCAGCCAGGTTACGGCCGTACTCGATCTCGCTGCTCGCATCGGAGGACTGCTGCTGGCATGTGGCTCGGGCAACCGCGACACCGAGCTGCAGATTAAGACCGTGACCTCAGCCTATGGTCTCACCCAGATCCAGGTTGACATCACGTTGACCTCGGTGACGGTCTACCACCTCATCGGTGCCCGCCGCACACCAATTACGGCTATGCGCGTAGTCACCGCACCAGTGCCCGACTTCGAGCGCTTGCGCCACACGGACCGTGTCATCCGCCGAATTCGCGCGGGCCATCTGAGCCTGGAGGAGGCTATTGAGGCTATCGACAAGGTCGAGCGTGAGCCCGCAAAATACCGCCTCCGCGTCATCTACGCTGGCTGGGCGTTGCTGGCCTCATCTGTGACAGTGCTACTCGGCTCTGGTTTCGAGGTCGCTCTCATCGCGGCTGCCGTCACACTGGCCATTGTCATTGTGATTGGCGAGCTTGCCGCCCGCGAGTTGCCCACATTCTTCCAAAACGCAGTCGGCGGTCTCATCGCCACACTCTCCGCTGCTGTACTCAATGCGGCACAGGCATACCTTCCCTTTGAAATGCAGCCATCCAGGCTAATTGCCTCGGGAATCATCGTGATGCTCGCCGGCCTAACCCTCGTGCAAGCACTGCAAGACGGCATCACCGGCGCGCCAGTGACTGGCTCAGCGCGCTTCTTCGACACCATGCTGTTGACCGGCGGCATCGTCGCTGGCATCGCGATGGGCATCGAGTTTTCTGGAATGCTGGGCATTCCGCTTCCCGACGTCATCGCGGGCTCCGACCTCAACCTGGCCCAGGCGACAGTGCGGGTGATAGCGGGAACTACCGCCTCAATCGCATTTGCGTTGGCCTCGAATGCTGGGTTCACTGCGTTGGCAGTGTCCGGAACGGTCGCCCTGCTGGGGTCAATGACCTACTACTACGTGTTGACTCCGCTGGGAGTTCATCCGGTGACCAGCGCAGGCGCGGCAGCAACACTGATTGGTCTCATCGGTGGCCTGCTGGCACGACGTTGGTCCATCCCGCCGCTAATTACGGCAGTGGCAGGCGTAACCCCACTGCTTCCGGGTATGATAATCTACCGCGGTATGCACGCACTGCTGCACGACCACCCGACCAAGGGGTTTACGGCGCTGGCCTCAGCGCTGGGCATTGCGACGGCACTAGCTGCGGGCATTGTCCTCGGTGAATGGATGGCGCGCAGGCTCCGTCGCCCTCGCGCACTGCGCGAAGACAGTGGCCTGACCCGTCCAATCCGGGCCGGTATGCGTCGCATCCGTCCTGTGAATCCGCGGAACAAGCCTCGCCGTCCACGCAACTACCGCTTCAAGGGCGGTATGAACCCGCGCGTGGACTAGCCGTACCGTGGGAGCATTGTCCACACCGCGCGACCTATCAACAACGTGGTAGAATTGGGTTTTTGAATTGTAAGTAGCGCTTAAAGCCGAAACTGCGTCATCACAATCCCATTCCTTCTCCGCTGAACTCGGTTGAGCTCAGTGACGGGAGCATATGGCGAGATGGCTGGCAGAAGTAGGTGTATTGGGCGCAATTAAGGCCATGCTTGCCAGGAGGATTCGTGCCACCGAAGGTCACAGACACTCGCACTGCTCAGAACGAGGCTCTTCACAAGGTCGAAGAAAAGACCGCTGCTGGCGCACGGCGAATTGTGGCTACCTTCGCCGAGGACTTTTACGATGCCGTCACTCTGATGTGCATGCTCGGAGTGGAGAAGGAAGGCCTGAGCTTCAAGAAGGTTCACGAGGAGTACGAGAAGGAAAACGCTCCGAAGACCGCAAAGCGCACACGCAAGTCCACTAAGAAGACTGCAAAGAAGTCGGCCAAGAAGGCAGCAAAGAAGACCACTCGTAAGACGGCGAAGAAGGCTACAAAGAAGGCCGCCAAGAAGACGACGAAGAAGGCTGCTAAGAAGAGCACCAAGAAGGCAGCTAACTAACGGGGTCACGCAGCATGGGGCGGAGCGGGAAAAAGGCGGTTGCCACAGTAGCTGTCGTTGCGGCGGTGTCCATGACGGCTACCGCATGCCAGGCAAAGCCGGCAGCGGAGATCGTCGGCAAGCAGTGGCAGATAACCGCGATTTTTGATGACCCAAACCTGCCCCACGGTGTGCCGGACGGAACGCAGGCACCGACTATTACGCTGGGGCAGACAACATATACTTTCGCTGATTCCTGTGGCAACGGCTCTGGTTCGCTGCAGTGGAAGGGCGAGGCGGTCGAATTCGGCGCCCCGGAGCAGACTCGCAGTTTGGACTGCTCAGACCAGGCGCAGACCTATTCGGAGCGCTTCCACAAGATTGTTGCGGGCGAATTCACCTACAAGCAGGACAACAACGGTCTGCGCATGCGAGAGATGAAAGACACCAAGCCAGGCGAGGATCGCCGTGGCTGGACTGCGACAACCTCGGGTTACACCGAGGGGCGCTGACGCCACTTTTGATCAACAGGCGCATCGATGCCGGGGTGAGAAACCCGTGCGTAAGAACCGCGGTGGTAAATGAGCGGATTGATTTCTTCACGCTTGCCGATAGCCACAATATCCGCCGTCACAATCCAGTGATCGCCGCCTTCGTAAACATCGACGACGGTGCAATCAATCCACACGGAGCAGCCGTGCAGTAAAGGGTTGCCCAGCTCAGAGCGGGTCCACTTCCCCGTCTTGAACTTTTCTCCATTACTGCGACCGAAGGCTGCCGAGATATCCTCCTGATCCTCAGCCAACACGTTGACGGAGAAACGTCCAGCGTTCCGTATGTGCGGCCACGACCGCGAGGTCTTCATGACAGTAAACAGAACCATCGGTGGAGTGAGGCTGAGAGAGGAAAAAGACTGGCAGGCAAAACCGTACGCCTCGCCTTCATCCTCGGTGGCGATAATGGTCACGCCAGTGGTGAACTCACTCATCGCGCCACGGATAGACATTTCATCCAATTCGACGGGGCCACCAAGTTCGACATGGTCGTCGCGGGTAGCTTCCGGACTATTGAGAGCCGCAGCTGATCGGTCGGTGCTCGAATTTGTTGAATCTGTCATGTAATAGACCTTAATCTGAATCCGAACACAGTAAAGACGAGGTGGGGTTTACCACCCCAGGAACCTCCGATAGCGCCACGATGTTGTTACCCTCGTGCCCGCTACCCGGCTGACGGTACCGACGGCGCTGCAGTTGTCGCTCCAACGACAAACTCAGTCTCTAGCAAGACGCGCGGAGCGCGACCGCTGTCCTCGTGTGCGGCCTCAAGCTCCTCGGCCAGCGCGCGGCCGACGGCAATGCCCTTCTGCCTATTCGGCTGAATCACGGTGGTCAGGTTGTGGAAGAGGGCGCGCTCAATTCCGTCAAAGCCGGTGATGGACAGATCCTCCGGAACACGAATTCCGTTCTCCTTGGCATATTCCAAGACCGCAATTGCCTGAGTATCGGTAGTGCAGACCACCGCCGTGAGATCTGGGTTGTCGGTCAGCAGCTGGCGAGCCGCATCGCGGTTGTTCTCGCGGTCATTGAGGTGACGCTCGATGATGGGCACATCTGCCTGCTGAATACCGGCCTCGGCAAGCGCTTCCAGCGCACCTTCGACACGATTCTTCTGCACCTGGTGATGAGCTTCTGCCAGTCGCTTCTCCGTGACATATCCCGAGTTCGGGGTACGCGACAAGCGCACCGAAAGGATTCCCACCTTCCTATGCCCCAACTCAGTCAGGTGCCGCACCGCGGGCTTGATGGCCTCACGGTCGTCGATGCCCACAAACGGTAGAGCCGCCGCATCTGCAGGCTGGTCGCACACGACCGTCGGCAAGCCGCGAGCGCGCACCGCAGCGAGGAACGGATCGTTGTCCGCGACGGAGTAGACCACGAAGCCGTCGACCACCGCCTGCCGAATCAGATTGAGATCTACGTCCCCGCCCTCCTCGGAGGAAGCTGGGATGACCAACATGGAGTCGCCCATTTCGCCGAGCTCTTCTGCAAGGCCGGCGAGAAAATCCACCGACGCAGGGTCTTCAAAAGCGAATGGGAGGTGCTCGGTGAACAGCACGCCGATGGCGCCAACCCGGCGCATGCGCAGACCCCGAGCCATTGGGTCCGGCCCCGGATAACCAAGCCTTTCCGCCGTTTCCAGGATGTGCTCGCGCAACTTCTCTGAGAGCTGGTCAGGGCGGTTGTAAGCATTGGACACAGTCGTGCGCGAGACCCCAAGTTCTGCTGCGATGGAAGCCAAGGTGCCACGACGACGCCGACTTTGCACGGAATACCGACCCTTCTTGAAAAACCAACAGTGACTGCGCGCTCAGCTATCTTCACTCATCTACCTCAGGTAGAAAACCTCAGTTTTATGGAAAAGAACTGCAACGAGCATTACACGCATCTAATCGCGGACAACTTTACCCAACGAATGTGCGCGACTGTCATTTCTGCCACTCCGGCAGCGATCCGCCTTGTGACTGGGTCTCCGCAGCCCCTACTATATTCTTTGAACTAAAAGACAACTGTTTTCAATAGCGGTTAATACTCAGGAGCTGAATAGAGGAAATAATTCAGCCCGCAACAGGATTGGATACATATATGAAGGCACGCTTTTCCACGCGCATCGCGGCGCTAGTCGCCAGCGCCGGCCTCGTCGCAGGTCTCGGCGCATGCTCCAGCAATGATGACAGCGCTACGTCCGCGGACAAGTCCGAAGACACCATTAAGGTGGTCACCTCCACCAAGGTCTGGGCGGACGTCGCCGACGCAGTCACCGACGACGAGAAGGTCGCCATCGACCCGATTATCGCGTCCAACGACATCGATCCTCACTCCTACGAACCGGCCGCAGCCGACATGGCAAAGGTAGAGGACGCCGATATTCTCGTCGCAGGTGGCGGGCATTACGACGCATGGCTGACCTCCTCTCTGCGTGACGCAAAGGATAAGGTCATCATCTCTGCGCTGCCGCAGGAAGAGGGCCACAATCACGATCACGACCACGAAGGCCATGACCACGACGGCCACGACCACGACCATGGCGACCACGAAGGCCACGAGCACCACCACGATGGCGAGGCCAACGAGCACGTCTGGTACGACACCGATGCGGTTGAAGAAACTGCAGAGCAGCTCGCCGAAGCTCTGACCAAGATGGGCGCCAAGGCCGACACCAAGGCTGTCGACAAGGAAATCAAGGACATCGAAGAGGCCAAGAGCAAGCTCAAGGCCGCTAAGGTTGCTCAGGTTCACCCGCTGGCCGATGACATCCTGAAGGACACGAAGATCAAGGACATCACCCCGAAGGGCTACCGTCAGTCCACGCTGAATGAGTCCGAGCCGTCGGCAAGCGATGTCAATGAAATGCTCAAGCTGATCGAGTCCGGCGAGCTGGACTACCTCATCGACTCGCCACAGACCCACGACCAGGTCTCGCAGCGACTCGTCGAGGCAGCCAAAGCAAAGGGCGTTAAAATCGTCGATGTTTTTGAGTCACCCAGCACTGACCAGTCGTTCTTTGACCTCTACAAGCAAACCCTTTCCGATATGGAGTCCGCATAACTTTGCCCTCACTGACTTTTACTGACGCAGCCGTCGAACCGCTGTGGTCCGGTCTGAATTTGGATATCGAGCCCAGCGAGTTCTTGGCCATCCTGGGTCCGAACGGCGTCGGCAAATCCACGCTGCTGACCACCGCCCTTGGCATGCGACGGCTGACTCACGGTTCAGTAAAAGTCGACGGAAACCTGGGCTACATTCCGCAGCAGCGGATGTTCGAGCCCTCGCTGCCCATTCGGGTTCGCGACCTCGTCGAGCTGGCGGCCGGCAAGAACCGCTCCGCCACCGACCAGATGCTGGAGTTTGTCGGCGCAACGGGTATTGCGGACCGTCGTGTCGGCACGCTCTCTGGCGGTCAGCAGCAGCTTGTCCGTCAGGCACAGGCGCTCGTTTCGGCGCCGGATTTTTTGCTTTGCGACGAGCCTCTGCTCTCCCTCGACCCTGCGGCACAACGAACCACGGTCAAGCGCCTGGACCGGCATCGCCGGGAAAATGACACGGCAGTCGTCTTTGTCACCCACGACATCAACCCCATCCTGGGCGTCTGTGACCGGGTGCTCTACCTGACGCCGCATGGACATGCGGTCGGATCGGTCGAGGAAATTATCACCTCAGAGACGCTCTCGGAGCTCTACCAAACCAAAATTGTGGTTGCCCGTGTCGAGGGAAAGTTGGTTATCGCCTAATGACCCTACTGGCTCAGTATTTCTCCGACACCGCCGCCCTACTCCAGGTCGGATTCGTCCACAATGCCCTCATTGCAGCAGCACTGCTTGGGCTAATTTCCGGCATCATCTCGCCCCTGATTGTCATGCGGCAGATGAGCTTCACGGTCCACGGCACCAGTGAGCTGGCACTCATGGGCGCATCCGCGGCTCTATTACTGGGTGTCAGTGTCAGCAGCGGCGCCATTATCGGCTCGGTGCTCATCGCAATAGTCCTGGCAGCACTGTCGCTTCGAGGGCGCCAAGATGCGGTTGTGGGCGTGGTTTTGAGCTTCGGCATGGGCTTATCGGTGCTGTTTATCCACCTCTACCCTGGCCGGACAAGTACCGCGTTTTCACTTCTCACCGGCCAGATCATTGGTCTGACTGACACTTCTCTATGGACGATGGCCATCGTCGCGGTCATCGTCGTCGGCGGCGTTGCCTGGAAATGGCGGCCGCTGCTATTCGCCTCCGCTGACCCCATCATGGCCGCCGCCTGTGGTGTCAACGTCAAGGCGCTATCGATCTACTTCGCGATTCTCACCGGTCTCGTCGCCGCCCAGGGCGTGCAAATTGTCGGCTCCCTGCTCGTCATCGCCCTGATTATCACCCCGGGTGCCGCGGCCGCATTCGTCACTGCCTCGCCGGTGAAGGCCATCATCCTGTCGACCATCTTCGCCGAGGTCGCGGCTGTCGGCGGCATCGTCCTCTCGCTCGCACCGGGCATCCCGGTCAGCGTTCTAGTGACGACAATCGCGTTTGTCCTCTACCTGATTTGCTACGCCATCGGAACGGTGCGGTCGCGTAAGGCAACGCGTGACGACGTTCAGGCTGCCAAGTGGAGCAAATAGGCACATACGCTTTTCGGAGTGGCTTTTAAAACAACAAAAACATCGGGCAGCTCCTCGAGTGACGATTGCGGAGAAGGTGCGTCCACCTCCCCTCTCGCCACCGAGGGGCTGCCCGTATTTTTACTGGATTCTCTAAAAGCAGACTCCAATACCCCCGCTCTTTTTAAGACTGCGAGGCTGCCGAAATGGGGTGACCCGGCAGACAGAAAAACTAACGCTGAGGATGTCGTGGTCTGACATCTCAGTGACCCAAAAGCTAGCTGTACAAGCCACCGCTAGGTCCGTGAGCATCCCTAAATTACGGCCAATTACGCCCCCATTTCTAGGAGCATGATTTGCCCGCCCTCCCCTTCAGGAAACTACGGATAATTTTCTGTTGGAAGTGATAATAACGCCGTCATTTCTGCAGCGCACGCCGGAAATAGAATTATCTTTAAAGCGCTGAACTACTGGGGGTAGCCATAAGTACCGGCCGCCATTTAGAACGCAAAATACCCCACGTAAACGCCATTACTATGACGAATTGGTAATGGTGCCTACGGGGGTATCAAATGCGCTACTGGCTACTCTTTGCCCGGCGCTGGCGGGCAAACTCACTCAGAGTCACGCCGGCAGCAACGGAAGCGTTGAGCGACTCAACCCAACCGGTCATCGGAATGGACATGATGGTGTCACAGGTATCGCGCACCAGGCGCGAAAGTCCCTTGCCCTCGGAGCCGACGACCACAACCACCGGGGTGGTGCCGTCGTAAGTGTCCAGAGTGTGATCGCCACCGGCATCCAGTCCAACGACCTGGTAACCAGCCTTCTGGAACTGCTTGAGCGAGCGCACCATGTTGGTCGCCCGCGCAACCGGCAGACGCGCAGCAGTACCAGCAGAGGTACGCCAGGCGACGCCCGTAATGGCAGCCGAGCGACGCTCCGGAATCACCACACCGTGACCACCAAAGGCCGCCACCGAGCGAATGACCGCACCCAGGTTACGCGGATCAGTGATGTTATCCAGGCAGACGATAAGGCCCGGCTCACCGGTCTTGGCCACAGAATCAATCAGATCTTCGACAGATGCGTACTTGTACGGCGGAATCTGCAGGCCGATACCCTGGTGCATGGTGTTGCCGGTCATGGTGTCCAACTCGTGGCGGGGTACCTCGCGAATCGGGATACCACGGGAGTTAGCAATACGCACTGACTCCTGCAGGCGCTCGTCATTGTCGGTACCCAGCGCCACAATCAGCGCGGCCGCTGGCACCTTTGCATGCAGGCACTCCACGACCGGGTTACGGCCAACTACCAGCTCGGTGCCATCCCCCTTGCGCTCATGACGCCCCGAGTCACGGCGGCGCTTCTCTTTCGCCCGCTTATGAGCTGCGTGATAAACGCGGTCCTCTGCTTTCGGGGTCGGCCCCTTGCCACGCAAGCCACGCTTTTGGCCACCGGAGCCGCCAACGTTCTTCTTGCTTGCCTTGCGCACTGCACCACGACGACCGTTGCCTGCCATAGCTACCTGCTTCCTGTTGTTAATAGTTTTCTTTAGCCTAAAGCCAGCTTTTCAGCCCTAGTCAGCGACAGACCATGCTGGACCATCCGCGGTATCAGTTACCTCGATACCCGCTTCCTTCAGGCGGTCGCGCACAGCATCAGCCGTAGCCCAGTCCTTCTCTGCACGAGCCCGGGTGCGTTCCTCCAACTGGTGCTCAACCAGCACACCGAGCGCATGCATTGCTGCATCAGAACCGGAATCGGAGGTTGCCCACTGCTCATTCAGCGGATCGAATCCAAGGACTGCGGCCATAGCGCGGACAGCACCGGCAATCTCCTTGGCCTTGGTCTCGTCGCCGTCGGCAAGCGCCTGATTGCCTCCACGAACAGCGTTGTGGATTTCTGCGAGCGCGCGCGGGACAGCGAGGTCGTCGTCGAGCGCTGCTTCGAACGCCGGCGTCCACTCACCGATTTCGATATCGCCGAGCTTATCGACGGCACGGTGCATAAACGCCTCGATACGACGGTAGCCCGCTGCCGCTTCCTGCAGAGCCTCCTCGGAGTACTCCAGCACGGAGCGGTAGTGCGCACTGCCGAGGTAGTAACGCAGCTCAACCGGACGAACCATGGTCAAAATGTGCGGCACAGACAAAACGTTGCCGAGCGACTTCGACATCTTTTCACCGGACATGGTGACCCAGTGATTGTGCATCCAGTAGCGGGCAAAGCCGTCGCCAGCTGCGTGCGACTGCGCAATCTCGTTTTCATGATGCGGGAACTGCAGGTCGAGACCGCCACAGTGGATGTCGAACTCCGAACCCAAGTAGTAGGTGGCCATGGCCGAGCACTCCAGGTGCCAGCCCGGACGCCCATTGCCCCACGGCGTCGGCCAGGAGGGCTCGCCCGGCTTGGCGGCCTTCCACAGCGCAAAATCGTGCGCGCCACGCTTGCCCGGAGTATTGGTCTCGCCCTGCTCCATCTCGTCGACGCGGTTGCCGGACAGGCTGCCGTAGTCACTACCTTCAGCCTTTGACCAGGCATCCACGTCGAAATAGACGCTGCCATCGACAGCGTAGGCGAAGCCGTTATCCATCAGACGCTGCATATACTCCACCATCTGAGTGACATGCCCGGTAGCGCGCGGCTCAACGCTCGGCGGGAGAACACCGAGCTGGTTGTAAGCCCAGGTAAATTCGCGTTCAAAGCGGGAGACCCACTCCCACCAAGGGCGGCCGTGCTCGGCGGCCTTGTTCAAGATCTTGTCATCGATATCGGTGACGTTGCGCACAAAGGCGACGTCATACCCCTTGGCGATCAGCCAACGGCGCAAGATATCAAAGGCCACGCCGGAACGAACATGGCCAATGTGCGGCTGAGCCTGCGGGGTCGCACCGCACAGGTAAATGGAGGCATGCCCCTCGCGGAGAGGCTCAAAATCCTTCAGTTGGCGGGTTGCGGTATCGAAGATTTGAAAAGTCACAGCCCCGAGCATAGCGGGGAAATAGATACGGGTGAAAAAGAGAAAACGGCTAGCGCACACGGGCAATGTGTGTGCGCTAGCCGTTAACCGGAAAAGTGCAGAAAATCCCTACTGGAAGGAACCGGGGAAGGGAAACGACTTATGCGTCTGCGTCCAGGTCCACCGGCTTATCGTCGGCTTCATCCTTCTTCTCACCAGCGGCACCTTCCTGTGCCAGTGTGCGGTGACGTTCGATAGTGGCATCGACGCGGGCAAAGACTTCCTCGACCTTGGCCTCATCAACGCCGTCGGCAAGCGCGAGCTCACCGACGAGAACCTGGCGAGCCTTGCTCAACATACGCTTTTCACCGGCGGACAGACCGCGGTCCTGATCGCGGCGCCACAGGTCACGGACTACCTCAGCGACCTTGTTAATATCGCCCGAACCCAGTCGTTCCTGGTTGGCCTTGTAGCGGCGGGACCAGTTGCCGGCCTCTTCCACATCGGTCTCACGCAGAACGGAGAAGACCTTTAGCAGCCCCTCTTCACCGACAACGTCGCGGACGCCAACCAGCTCGGCATTCTTGGCGGGAACCTGGATATTCAGATCACTCTGCAGAATTTGCAGTACGAGGTACTGAACGGTCTCACCGTTAAGCTCTCGTTCAATGATGTTTTCGATTTTCGCAGCTCCGTGGTGCGGATAAACTACGGTATCGCCAATGCTGAATTCCATGTAATGCACACGCCCTTTCCAACGGCCTTCCACCCTATCATGTCCCCCCATGATTTTACGGGTAGTATGAGAACATCTTAGGAAGACACTAAGGTGTTCTTTAAATACTGAAAATCCTATCGCCCATCCTCAAGCTACTGGAGGAAATCTAGTCATGGCCTTCAAGTCCGTACTTCGCCGCAGCGCCCTCGTCACCGTCTCCGCAGCATCTGCAGTTGCACTTGCTGCTTGTGGCGCCGGTCAGATTTCGCAGACCGCAAATCAGCACCCGGCTGTCGACGGTGCGATGAACGGCGGCGAAGATGCTGCCGGCAAGGGTGCTGAGAACACCAACTCGGCTCTTGGCTTCGTCAACATCCGCGACGCTCACATCCTGGTTGACCCGGAGGCTGGTACCGCTGGTCTGAAGTTCTCCGCCAGCAACCAGCAGCGCGCTGCCGAGTCGGTCTACACGCTGAAGTCCATCACCGTTGAAGGTATCGGCGAGGTTGAGCTGAAGAAGGTCGCTGAGACTCCTTCCTTCGCTAAGGCTGCCAAGGGCGAGAACTCCCTACCGCGTGAGTGCCAGATCGTTGCCGGCCCGAAGTCCGTCATCGATCCGCTGGCTAAGACCGCTAAGGACAACACCGGTTGCATCGCGTACTACACCAATGAGCTGGACCCGAGCACCCTGGTTGGCGACAAGAGCAGCGCTGCCGGCCAGAACCGCGAGGCCACCTTCGAGTTCACTGACCCACAGGGCCAGACCAACACCTACGACCTGGACATCACCGTCTCCGCTGACATTCTGGAAGCTGGCGCACCGAACCGCGGTGCTGACGCCATGATTGAATCCAAGTAAGCGCAGCACGGCGCGGTTCCTGCGCTGTTCACGCGCAGCACACTATTAGCGCTGGTACAGCGCAGTCCTGTCCCGCAAATAACGCGAGGAGCTTCATCGAGCGGGCATGGGCGATTGGTCGCTTGATACGGGCCACGGCGGTACAGTCAGTCCTTGACACATGTCATTGACTCTGCCCTGGCCCGTTCTCGCGTATCTGGGGCAATTTTTTAGCGACATTTCCCGCACATCCCGCACCAAACGTTGTCGGGTCTGTCGCCCCCTCGTTTGAAGCAAAGGCGGTTGCACCGTGGCCAAGACCAAAGACGAAGCCTACGAATGCTCGGCATGCGGTTGGCAGGTGTCGAAATGGGTTGGTCAATGTCCCAACTGCAAAGAGTGGGGCACACTGGAGAAGGTCACTATCCGCTCCAGCAGAGGGAAGTCCGGCTCCACCCTTGAGGACAAAATCGCCACCCGGGCAGCCAAGCAACGTCGCCGAAGTGCTGCCACAACGGAGCCCGGCACGCGAGGTGACCGTCGTAAAGCATCTTCCACTTCCGTCGCGGCTGAGAGCCAGCGTTTAGCACAGCGCGCGCTTGACGACGATGCGGAGGAACGTTTCCTCGCCGAGACATCCGCAACAGATCGAATCCCCACTTCTTCTTCTGAGCTGACGGCCATTACCGGGATTTCCGCCAAAGCTGCGCACGCGGTGCGCACGGGCATCGGTGAGCTGGATCGGGTGCTCGGTTCGGGTATTGTGCCGGGTTCGTTGGTGCTCTTGGCCGGCGAGCCGGGGGTTGGTAAGTCGACGTTGCTGCTTGAAGTGGCCTATCGCTGCGCGGACGGCGATTTGGGGCCGACACTTTACGTCACAGGTGAGGAGTCGGTCGGTCAGGTGCGACTGCGTGCCGAGCGCACTGGCGCGCTGTCGGACTCGCTGTACCTGTCGGCGGTGTCGAATATCGAGGACGTCATCGATCTGACGCTAGAGCTCTCCCCCGGTCTGCTCATTGTGGACTCCGTGCAGACGATGCGTGCCGACGTCGAAGGTGCTCGCGGTGGTGTTGCTCAGGCCCGCGCCGTAACCTCTGCCCTGGCGGCGTTGGCAAAGGAGACCGGGACTGCGATTTTCTTGGTAGGGCACGTGACCAAGGACGGCAATGTGGCCGGCCCGCGCACGATGGAACACCTCGTTGATGTGGTACTCAACTTCGAAGGCGATAGACACTCGGGGCTACGCTTCTTGCGGGGTCTGAAAAACCGCTTCGGCAGCACCGATGAGGTGGGCTGCTTCGAGCAGACCGCGGGCGGTATTGCGGAAGTTGAGGATCCCTCGGGGCTGTTTTTGCATCACCGAACACCGACCTCGGGAACTGCAATTACCGTGGCCATGGATGGCCGCAGACCGCTGCTGGCGGAGGTGCAGGGCCTGGTAATCAACACCGAGGCACATAATCCACGACGCAATGTCTCTGGTCTCGACCCGAGGCGCGTGCCGATGGTCGCGGCCGTGCTGACTGAACACGGTAACTTCAAGCAGTTGGCCCGCATGGAGATGTACGTGTCCACCGTCGGCGGAATGACGCTGTCGGAGCCTGCCGCGGACCTGGCGATTGCGCTGGCACTGGCCTCATCCATGACTAAGCGGACCTTCCAGGACAAAACCATTGCACTCGGCGAACTGGGGTTGGCCGGCGAAGTGCGGCGAGTGACCGATTTGGAGTGGCGCCTTAAGGAAGCTCATCGAATGGGCTTCGACACGGCAATTGTGCCCAGAGGCGCAAAAGGCCCGACAGGGATGCAGCTGCTGGAAGCAGGCACCGTTGCCGAGGCCATTGAGCTTGGGTTAGGAGCTAAGCGCTAGCGCATGTTGAACGTGTAGGCGTCAGAGTTGTTGTCACCAATCACGCCGTAGAAGATGTACGACCCGGAGGGAACTGGGACCCGGTCTTCTTCGGAGCACTTGTTCGGCGCCGAGGTCAGACGCGACCAGGTGGCGGCATAGTTGACTTCCTCGCCCGGTGCCAATAACAGTTCACCGTGGCCTTCGGAGTCATTGCAGTCCACATCCGACCAGACTCGCTCATACGTTGCCAGGTCGTACACCTCGAAGCGCAACTGCTGCTCATCAAGGTTCACGCGGCATTCACCGCCGGTGGGATTGTGGACGGTAATCGCCAGAGTCGGCTGCTCATCGCCGTAGTTCGGCTGATCCGAGGTGGCCGTCACCTGCAGATCTGCAAGGGTACAGTCCTTTTTGCTCGCGAGCGCCGCCTGAGCGTCATCCTTCGCGGAGTCTTCGCTTTCCTTGTCGTCCTTCTTGGCGTCCTTGTCAGACTTGTCAGATTTGTCGTTCTCCGAGTCCTTGTCAGACTTAGGCGCGTAAGGTTCCTTGGGCTGTTCCGGAGGAGTCACCTCTTTCCCGTCATCCCTGGTGACATTCACCGGTTCAGAATCCTCGCTGTCCCGGTTTACCAGTGCGGAAATACCCCAGCCCAGGAGAACGAGGATGATAACGAGCAACACCGCCGCGGCGATACGCCGACGCCGGTAGATTTCTGGAGGCAGCTTATTGGTCACACATTTAGGTTAGCGGGTTCTCGCTGACTCCATGGGTAACGACGGTCTCAGCGCGTCCGTCCTCCAAGCGGTACCGCATACCGACAACGCCTACCTCGCCGGTCTCCAGTCGCGACGAAATCTCCGGAGAGCGATCAATAATGTGATTAACAATCTCGCGCACGTGGCGACGCTCAAATTCGTCGATTTCAGTCTCGCCATCCTTGCGAGCCGCCAGCAGCGACGGGGTGACCTTTTCAATCAGCACACGCTGGAAACCACCCGGCAGTTCGCCACCATCCAGTGCATTCTTCGCCGCAGCCACAGCGCCGCAGGACTCGTGACCGAGAACAATCACCAGCGGAACTCCAAGACCATCAACTGCGAATTCCAGCGAAGCCAGCACCGACAGGTCAGTAATCTCACCGGCAGTACGGATTACAAATACATCGCCCAAGCCCTGATCGAAAATAATCTCCACCGGAGCGCGGGAATCCGAGCAAGCCAGCACAACGGCCTTCGGCTTCTGCCCCTGCGTCAGCTGCTTACGACGAACCAAGTCCTGGCGAGGATGCGCAGTCTTGCTCTCGCAGAAGCGGAGGTTTCCGCGCACCATCGATTGCCATACACTCTCAGGAGTCCTCTCAGAATTGCTCATAGCTATATTGTGCAACGACTCTGCTGTTTATGGGAAAGCGAGAATGTAGATTGAGCTCTGCAATTAACCAATCCGACGACTTCGACGAACACGTCGATGCCGCCTTACGTGATTGGTATCGCACCAACATGCGGCCACTTCCCTGGCGCGAAGAAGGCACTTCACCATGGGCTGTGCTCGTCAGCGAAGTGATGAGTCAACAGACTCCCGTCGCCCGCGTCATCCCCTCCTGGCGCGCCTGGCTGGAAAAATGGCCCACCCCAGCCGATTTGGTAGTCGCGCCCAAGGATGAAGTCCTACGTATGTGGGGAAAACTCGGCTACCCCCGACGTGCACTCCGGCTGCGTGAATGCGCAGAAAAGATCGTCGAAAAGCACGACGGCGAAGTGCCGAGCGACGTGGACACACTGTTAGCCCTTCCGGGGGTAGGAGACTACACCGCTCGGGCGGTAGCGGCGTTTGCCTTTGGCGTGCGTACGCCGGTGGTGGACATCAACGTGCGCCGCGTACTCCGGCGACACCGTCAGGGCACGTACCTACCCGGCATCTCCAAACGCGCCGACATGACGCTCGTCGAAGAGTTCCTACCACTCGACCCCACGACTGCGGCCGAGACTTCCGTCGCACTCATGGAACTCGGCGCTACCGTCTGTCGAACGACACCCGAGTGCGAGGTCTGCCCCATCGCCACCAGTTGCGCATGGATTGCCGCCGGTCGCCCCGAACCCGAAGACCACGAAATCGCCGCTGCTAAACGGCGTGTGCAGAAGTTCGAAGGCACCGACCGTCAAGTCCGGGGCTTGCTTCTCGACGTGCTCCGCGCCGCCGACTCCCCCGTCGAACAGGCCGCTCTGGATGCGGTCTGGGATGATGCGCATCAGCGTTCCCGCGCACTGTTTTCCCTGCTTGACGACGGACTTGCGGAGCAAACCTCCGATGGCCGCTTCCAGTTGCCCCGTTAAAGCCGAGGCAATGCTCCGGTAAAGACCAGATTCGAACAAGTGCGTTGCCTAGAATTAGACACATGAATGCCACGCCCCATCGACCTCAGCGCCAGCGCTGTCTCTTTGGGGCTAGTAAGCGCAGAATTGCGCTGAGCACAGTGCTTGGAGTTGCTCTTCTGGGCTCTAGCGTGGGAACGCTCGGTGGTTGCTCGGCGGTGGATGGTCTAGGAGCGACTGGCTTCGGTTCTTCGGATTCTGACTCTTCTACGGTGAAGCGATTGCCTCCGGGGCAGGTAATTACGAAGACGCCATTTCCGGTCAATACGCCCGCACGCGCACAGCGGGTCGTGTTTTCCTCCACAGGTGCACGCGACCACCGCCAGACAGCCGTGTCCGGCACGATTTTGCAGCCCTACGCCCGATGGTCAGAGAAATCCCCGCGCCCACTGGCAGTAATTGCACCTGGAACTCTCGGCATGGCTGATAACTGTGCCAGTTCGGTCGCCCTGCGTTACGAAGCGCCTCCGACGCCTCCGGCACCTCAGCTGCTGGCACAGGGATGGAATGTTGCCATTGTGGATTACCAGGGGCTCGGCACGCCTGGGGTACATCCGTATCTCAACCGTGAGATTGCCGGGAATAACACGCTCGATATGGCGCGAGCGGCTATTGAGACTTTACAACTACCTGCAGATACTCCCATTGCGCTGTTCGGCTACTCACAGGGCGGAGGCGCCACCGCTGCAGCCGCCGAGCTAGCCGATGCGTACGCCTCGGAGCTGAACATCCGCGCTGTTTACGCCGGGGCTATTCCGGCCGATCTCACCGACACTGCACTGCATATTCGCGGCTCGGCGCTGGCGGGGCTCGTCGGTTACTTCATGAACGGCTTGATTGCAGAGTACCCAGAGACAAAAGAACCGATCGAGCGCATGCTGAGCCCGCTGGGGCAGGATTTCCTGAAGCTCACGGCCGATGAATGCATTGGCGCCACTGTCGAACGTTGGCCTCGCAATGACACCAAGGCATTCACGGCCAACGACTTAGGAATAGCGGAAAATCTGCGCTCGCCGGAGCTCTCCCCCGTCGTTCGGCGCCACGTGGAAGAACAAGCTCTGGGGACAAAGACTCCCAGTATGCCCGTATTCGTTACCCATAACGCATTGGATGATGTGCTACCCGTGACGTCGGCACGCGAACTTGTGCAGAAATGGCAAAAGGCCGGCTCCGACATCACCTACGTGGAGGTCGATACTGACCTCGGTGATGGGACGCACGGCCTTGCCTACGTGCTCACCCACGAAGAGATGCTTGCGTGGGTGAATCAGAAAATGGGGTACTAGCGGCGACAACCGCCGCTTTCCTCCATCTAGCAAGTACAGCTACTTTTTCTTCCAGCGACCACGGAAGGTCAAGCCCTTGCCCAGTCGGACGGTGTAACCGCCACGGCTGTTAATGGTCACCGGACCGATACGCTTCGAACCAGAGACTCCCGAACCCGAGTAGTTCAGCCACGTGTCCTTGTCCAGGTTCTGCTTCTTGCGAAATTGGATCCCCATTTAGTTCTCTCCCTCGGAGTTATCAGATTCGGTCTCTGCCTCGGCAGTGGCCTGATCGACAGTAGCTTTGATGTCGCCAGATACAAACGCTCAGGATACCGTCAGCACTGCCGAGAACGCCCGTCATCTTCCTCAGAATCGGCCAAGGCACCGCCCATCGGCATCAACGTTACCGACCTTGCCCCATATTGGTGAAGGTAACTTCGCCTTGCAGATGCCCCTTGAACTCGCCGTTCCTGCGCCATAGATGCCTCAATCCGTTATTTGTGACCGATTCTAATGAGCTCATGAAACCGGCCGCTGCCACGGCATCCCGAACAATGACGACAGCTAGTTAGTGCAGACCGTCTAAGGATGAAAATGGTTCCTCGGCCACGATGTCATGCAAGGGCACGCGAACCCATGGAGATTCACTGTTAGCAAGCAACTCGGTGAGCCGTTGCGATTGGTCTTTCATCGCAGCGGCAACGTCGGGCTCACCATCACTCGCCCAGATCATTCGTCCCCACCAGAAGCTTGCGGCTACGTCAGCCCACGACACGAAGTAGCGCTGCAACGCCGCCACGGCCTTATCGGAAATCTGAAGGAACTCTTCTGGAGAGATCCATCCCAGCTCCGTTGCCGCACCACCAACGCTGTGAATTCGGATTATGTCCCATGCGCGAGTAGTGGCGGGCAATGCCGGGGCTGCTGCTTTGGCAAAGTTTTCGGAGCGCAACATCCGTACGAGGTAGCGGAACTTATGTTCTGCACCACGCGGATCCACGCCTTGGACAACAAAGAAGTCTTTCAGAAACTCGATCCGCTCCTCCATCTCTGCCTCGAGCTCGTTCTCAGAGATGTCCTTCACTGCATATGCGAGCGGTAAAAGCAGGTCATTTTCCACATGCTGGTTGCCCTCAAGCAGGGCATCAATAACCTGATGCGCTTCCTGGGCACCGGTGACCCCCCAGTTTTGCTCGAGAGATGCTTTGTAGTACTTGACCGCCCTTGCGTTGATGTTCTCAACCCCTAGCGGGGTCGCAAACGCCTTATTGTGCTTGTACGTCATTCCCCACGAGTGGCGGCGCACTTCATCTTTGCTCGGCGCCGGTTCCGGCCACGGGAACTTGGCAAACCTGTAAAGCGAAGAATCATCAAACTTTGCTGGGGTGAATGTAGGGCTCATATCCTCACAAAGTACCGAGGTTTCGGGGTTGAGTCAGTGTTACTTCACGCACCACCCCACACCTGGGATGAGTTATGTCATAGTACTGAACGTCAGGCGCGGTTTTTATTGTGTTGCTAGTCTCGTGTGCATGACAGGATCCCAGATTGCATTGACCGACCGGCCAGATCTCGGTGCCGCACTTGAACGTGCCGGTAATTCCGGGATTGTGCGCACTGCCGCCGTCGCTGTTGTAGAAGGTCTTGGTGTCGACGAGATTGTGCTCGAGGCCGCCGCTACAAAAACCAGTGGAGTCGATGGCGCAGCGTTCGTCACCAACCGAAGAATTCTCGTGACCGCCAACAAGAAAGATCCGTCTCAATTCGAGTTCCTTGAACTCGACAACCTCGCCAATGTAATCGTTCTGCCTTACAAGGGTGGCTGGGCCGTCGTGGCCCAGCTCTACAACACATATAAAGTGTGGAGCGGTTTCACAGAAAAAGCTGCGAAACGTGTGCAATTTGCTGCCCAGTGGGCCCTGACCGCAGGCCGAGAGGCACGAACGGAGGCCTCGCGTGCAGTGTCGTCGACGGAGCTTTTTGAGCGATGGAAAGAAAACAAGCACCGTCTCAATCGCAATAGTTTGGAAGAGCTTGCAGGGTCGATGCGCTCCCTGTATTCCGACATTGATTCACGGTGGTGGACTGAATAATGATTCGACTTGCATACCCGGGTTCGCCCGACCGCTTTAATGGGGCAGAAGACACATCACACATCGAGCAAAACCTGGCTATTGCGGAAAATGGCTATCGCCATTACATCAAGCATGGCTCATTACTAGAAACTGGAGCATCTCCGGCAAATACGACTGCTACCTCCAGGTCAAACTCCAGCGCGGGCACGACAGGTGCTCAGACCAGCGGCGCATCGAAAGGTCTCAGTGTAAAGAAGCAGCTATTACTCCTCCCCTTAGTGATAGCGGGCATCGTGGTGCTAGCGATTGCCTACGTTGCAGCTAAAGACGCGCTCTTTAGTGACAAGTCAGACGAGTCCGCTGCTCCCGCACAGTCCGCCGCTGAAGCACCTGCCAATCCCGGCGCTTCCAACGGTGGCGCTACCGGTGCCACTGGTGGGGATACCGCTGGCGGCCTCACCCCTGCCGACCACGCACCCGAACCGATTGCTAGTTTCGTGCGGGCCTGCACAGACTATGAAGTGGTGTTTAGCTACTATGGTGCGGATAGTGCCCCCGCCCCACAGGCAATGGGTACCAACTGTTCCGTGGATACTACGAAGGCACCCGACGTTGGTTACGTAGTCTTCACCGATGACCCTGCCGCCACCGCCGCCGTTCGTGACGGCAAGCCCGTCTTGGATGCCGTTGAGATTCCGGCAGAATCAACGCGCGGTTCCACATTCAAGGCGCAGCGAGTGGAGTCCCTCATCACAGTTGCGGAAATCCTCCCAGAGGACCAGGGAATCGTTGAGTACATGATCAAAAATGATGACCCTGAAGTAGCAAAGAAAGCATTGGTCGACCTCGGCGTGGCCAAGTAGAACTACAACTCTCCGCGCTTTTAGGAAAGACCGCATATAGACACACTGCCGCCCCAGTTCCTCCTCCCATAATGGAGTCGGAACTGGGGCGGCAGTGTTCGTTGGTACTGCTAGCGGCTAAACCTCTTAGAGCGGCTGGCCAGCACCCGCACCAGCCGGTGGCGGGTTGTGGCCGTCGTCATCGGAGTCCGAACCGGACTCTAGGTCGGTTCCAGCGGCGGTGGAACCGCCGTCACCCGGTACATCCGGGGTGATGATATCGGACTCGCTGGTACCAGCGCTGCCGAGAACGTCCTTGTCTTCCTCAGACTCCCCCAGAGCACCGCCGTCGGCATCAACGTTCCCGGCCTTGCCCTTGTTGGTGAAGGTGAACTTCGCCTTGTCGACGTCCTTGGACTCGCCATCCCAGCCTTCGACATCGATGAAGACGGTCTCGCCGAGACCAACCTCACCGTAGAGAATCTTCTCGGAGAGCTGATCCTCAATCTCGCGCTGGATGGTGCGACGCAGCGGACGGGCACCGAGCACCGGATCAAAGCCACGCTTGGCCAGCAGGTTCTTGGCGCGGTCGGAAATCTCCATGGTGATGCGCTTCTCACCGAGCTGGTCGCTGACGCGGGCCAGCATGAGGTCGACCATCTGAACAATCTCGGCCTGGCTCAGCTGCTTGAAGACCACAATCTCGTCGATACGGTTCAGGAACTCCGGACGGAAGTGCTTCTTCAGCTCGTCGTGGACCTTGTCCTTCATCCGCTCGTACTTGCCGTCTTCATCGGCCTCGCCGACGCCCGAGAAGCCCATACCAACAGCCTTGGAAATGTCGCTGGTACCCAGGTTCGAGGTGAAGATCAGAACCGTGTTCTTGAAGTCCACCACTCGCCCCTGAGAGTCAGTCAGACGACCGTCTTCCAGGACCTGCAGCAAGGTGTTGTAAATCTCCTTGTGGGCCTTCTCAATCTCGTCGAAAAGCACGACGGAGAACGGCTTACGGCGCACCTTCTCAGTGAGCTGGCCGCCCTCTTCGTAGCCGACGTATCCGGGAGGAGCACCGAAGAGGCGCGAAGCGGTGAAGCGGTCGTGGAACTCACCCATATCAATCTGAATGAGGGCGTCTTCCTCACCGAAGAGGAACTCCGCCAGGGCCTTCGACAGCTCGGTCTTACCAACACCGGACGGGCCGGCGAAGATAAACGAACCGGACGGACGCTTCGGGTCCTTCAGACCAGCGCGGGTACGACGAATAGCGCGGGAGACAGCACTGACGGCCTCTTCCTGACCGATAATGCGCTTGTGCAGCTCATCCTCCATGCGCAGCAGACGCGAGGACTCTTCCTCGGTGAGCTTGAACACCGGAATGCCAGTCCAGGAAGCCAGGACCTCCGCAATCTGCTCCTCACCAATCTCAGCGATGGTGTCGGACTCGCCCGCACGCCACTTCTTCTCGCGCTCGCGGCGCTCTTCGCCCAGCTTGCGCTCCTTGTCGCGCAGACCAGCTGCCTTCTCAAAGTCCTGCTCGTCGATGGCGGCTTCCTTCTGGCGGCGCACATCGGCGATCTTGGAGTCAATCTCCTGCAGGTCAGCCGGGGCAGTCATGCGCTTGATGCGCATGCGAGCACCGGCCTCATCGATCAGGTCAACGGCCTTATCCGGCAGGAAGCGGTCGTTGATGTAGCGGTCGGAGAGCGTAGCTGCGGCAACCAGAGCCTTGTCCGAGATGGATACGCGGTGGTGAGCCTCGTACTTATCGCGGACACCGCGCAGAATCTCGATAGTGAGATCCACACTCGGCTCCGGCACGTTCACCGGCTGGAAACGACGCTCAAGAGCGGCGTCCTTCTCAATGTGCTTACGGTACTCATCCAAAGTGGTAGCACCGATGGTCTGCAGCTCACCGCGAGCCAGCTTCGGCTTCAGAATCGAGGCTGCATCAATTGCGCCCTCGGCGGCACCGGCACCAACCAGCGTGTGAATCTCGTCAATAAACAGGATGATGTCACCGCGCTGGTTAATCTCCTTGAGCACCTTCTTCAGACGCTCCTCGAAGTCACCGCGGTAACGGGAACCCGCAACCAGCGAGCCCAGGTCGAGAGAGTAAAGCTGCTTATCCTTCAGCGTCTCCGGCACACGACCGTTGACAATGTCCAGTGCAAGCCCCTCCACGACGGCGGTCTTACCAACACCAGGCTCACCAATCAGCACAGGGTTGTTCTTGGTGCGACGAGAAAGAACCTGCATAATGCGCTCGATTTCTTTCTCGCGGCCAATAACCGGATCCAGCTTGCCCTCACGTGCAGCAACGGTCAGGTTACGACCGAACTGATCAAGCACCAGCGAACCCGACTGGTGGTTACCCTCCTGCACACGAGCGCCGGAAGTAGCACCGACCGGACGCTGCTCCGGAGAACCATCGGACTCATCGCCCTGGAAACCGCTGAGCAGCTGAATAACCTGCTGACGTACGCGCGGCAGGTCAGCGCCGAGCTTAACCAGGACCTGAGCAGCAACACCTTCGCCCTCACGAATCAGGCCGAGCAGCAGGTGCTCAGTACCGATGTACTTGTGACCCAGCTGCAGAGCCTCGCGCAGAGAGTACTCCAGCACCTTCTTTGCACGCGGGGTAAACGGCACGTGACCGCTCGGCGGCTGGGAGCCACGACCAATAATGTCGACTACCTCAGAGCGCACAGCATCCAGGGAAATACCCATGGACTCCAGCGCCTTGGCAGCTACACCGTCGCCTTCACTAATCAGGCCGAGCAGGATGTGCTCCGTACCGATGTAATTGTGATTGAGCTCGCGTGCCTCATCCTGTGCCAGGACGACAACGCGACGTGCTCGGTCCGTAAACCTCTCGAACATCACTGCCCTTTCAAGTGTCTATTTTTGCCGTAATTCAATAAAGGTTGTTTCACCTAGCTTAAACGCGACGCGACGCATATTAATCCCTATAGCCGTACGCCAGTAGCGAACAGACTGGTCGAGAGGGGTGCAACGGCAGTTTCATCCTGGATCGGACGCCTAGTTGTTCACGCGGTCGTCGTGGCCATCATCCCGGTCGTCATCATCGTCGTCCCGATCGTCGTCCACGCTCTCGGTCGAAGTCACCGTAGTGGTCTCGACAGGTGCCGGATCGACGTCATCGCTATCGCCACAAGCTGCAAGACCGAAGGCCGCACCGGTTGCGACTGCTCCGACTACGGCAACTCGGGTCGCCGAAATACGTAGGAAAGTTTGATGCTTGAGACTGGACTTCATGGGTTCCCCTAAGTCATATCGGATGGCCCCACCCTCCACTACTGCGACGAGGACGCAGTCGGATTGGAACATCTTTCAAGAACTTTTTCTAGAGAAATTACCTCAAAACGGAGACTCTAAGTACGGCGACAACATTTCTCGAGACAGAAAAAGCCCCGCACTTTTGAACGTACTCCCTGGTCACACCTCAGGTCTTTACAACTATTCGTTTCTGATAAAAAAATTTTGCAAAAAGCTACACAAAAGTGACCTAGGACACTTATTCTTACTGTAAAAGAAACTAAATCGGCGGTCCTACCGATGAGGTTTCGCCTGATTAGGCCTCTCCGAAGACCACAGGACATGAACCACGGAAGATGAGTGACTATGACATCTAATCCACAGACCTCGATTTTCAATAAGGTGCGCAAAGCTTCGCGAGCTACCTCGGACCTCGTTCTCGGACTCGCACCGGTGACGCAGGCTGGCGTCCTCGGCTCGATGGGACCCGGCGCTGCTGGAAAGGCATTGAATTCCATCTACCGTTGGGACTTCCTGCCAGCTGGTCTCCTCGGCATTGCAGCCGGCCGCGACCCGCACCACACCGCGATTATTGATGACGGCGGCTCGCTGACCTACGAAGAACTGCACGAGCGCTCCACTGCCCTGGCTCGAGCACTCCGCCACGGTGATATTCAGCAGCGCAACCGCATCGGCGTGCTGGCTCGCAACCACCGCGGTTTCATTATGGCGCTGTGTGCCCACGGTCGCCTCGGCACCGACCTGGTACTGCTCAACACCGGCGCCTCTGCCGAGCAGACTCTGGCCGTGATTCGTGAGCAGAAGATTGACTTCCTGTTCATTGATGAGGAATTCACTCACATGTTGCCGGAGGACTTCGATGAGTGCCCGGTCGCAGTGTCGTGGTTCGAAAACTACGGTGACACCTCCTGTGTTCGCGAGGGCTGGACCTCCATGCAGGAGATGCTGAAGACGGCACCGCCGGCAAAGTGGCCAACCGCCGAGCTGCCAAGCCGTCCACGCCGTGGCCGCGTTATTATTCTGACTTCCGGAACCACCGGCACGCCAAAGGGCGCCAAGCGTCCGGAGCCGCGCAGCTGGATGCCGGCATCGTCCATCATGAGCCGCATTCCGCTGCGCCAGCGTCGCCCGGCTTACCTTGCGGCTCCGCTGTTCCACACCTGGGGATTCGCAACTGCACAGCTGTGCATCGCACTGCGTTCCACCATGATCATGCGCCGCAAGTTCGATCCTGCCGACAGTCTCCGCATTATCGAGCAGCACTCTCCGCACACCATCTTCCTGGTGCCGACCATGCTGCAGCGCATGATTGAGATTCTCCCGGAGAACTACGACATCGGCGCGACATCGCTGAAGGTCATCGCATCCTGTGGCTCGGCCATTCCGGAGGGAATTGTCACTAAGACCCTCGAGCGTTTCGGACCGGTTCTCTACAACCAGTACGGCTCCACCGAGGTCAGCTGGGCAACCATTGCTACCCCGGATGAGCTCAAGGCAAACCCGACCACGGCAGGTCGCGCACCACTAGGCACTCGTGTCCAGATTCTCGACGAAGACGGCAACCGCGTTGCCGATGGCGAGACCGGTCGGATCTTCGTGGGCAACAACATGTTGTACGAGGGCTACACCCGCCCCGGCGCGGACAAGCAGGTCATTGACGGCATGGTCTGCACCGGTGACCTGGGTCGAATGGAAAATGGCCTGCTCTACATCTCCGGTCGCGAGGACGACATGATTGTCTCCGGTGGCGAGAACGTCTTCCCACGTCAGACCGAAGATGCACTCAGCCAGCTCGAGGGTATCCGCGAGTGCGCAGTCGCAGGTGTTCCGGATGAGCGCTTCGGTCAGGCCCTGGTCGCCTGGGTTGTCCGCGACGACTCCCCTGAGGGCCGTGCCCTGACTAATGAGCAGATTCGCACATATGTCAAGCAGCACCTCAGCCGATTCGCCGTTCCGCGCGAGACCGTGTTCCTCGATGAACTGCCACGCAACGCAGTCGGCAAGGTGGTTCCTCGCCACCTGCCGAAGCCGTGGGAGAATGTCACCGAGGAGAAGGTGGCTTAGGGCGCAGGGACCGTCGTAAAGCGAACGGCAGACACGAAAAGGACGCGGTAAAAACTTCCGTTATGGAAGTTACCGCGTCCTTTTTGCGTGTCCTAGGAAGAACTAGAGCTGATTAGCCAGCGTTCAAAACACCGTAGTCCGTGACGGGCTCACGGAAAATCTCTTCGCCGTCCTGGGTCACGGTTACCGCATTCGGAGTGACGGTATACGTGTAGCCACCATTTTTCGCGACAGCACGGTTCCCGGAGAAACTATCTACTGTGTACGCATCCGGGGTATCCGAAATCTCACCGAAGTCACCAATGTAATGGTGCTGCTGGCGGTTATTGGAGTTCTCACAAATCACGGCCTTACCCGAAGAAGTCTCCGCCAACACACGCGCGTAATACCCACCCGAGCAGCGAGCGGTACTGCCAACCCAACCTTTGGCATCGATATCATCGCGATTCATACCGAACGCACGAAGACCAAAATTTCCCCGCTGCGTAGTGGTAGGAGCGCTGCTCTCCGGCTGCTTCGTCGTTTCCGGCTCGACGGTCTGGGTATAGGTTTCCGTGTACGTCTCCACCGGCGCCGGGGACGCAGTGCTTGACGACGAGTCCCCTGCCGCAACCGTATCGGGAGACTGCGGGGAATTATCGGAGGAATTATTCAGGTAGTACGCGCCACCGATACCGGCGACCGCTGCAAGTGCGACACCGACGATGCCCAAAACCACGTACAGACCGTTGTTGCTCTTCTGCTCAGGTACCGGAGCCTGCTGATAAGCCGGATACTGCTGGGGTGAACCTCCCTGGTTCGGCCCCTGCGACTGGTACTGGTACTGAGGCTGGTACTCGTCTTGAGCCCCACCCTGCGGCTGCTCCCAGGCAGATGTTGCATAACCGTCCTGCTCCCAATCCTGCGGGGAGGACGAACGCGGGTTGTACTGGTCGGTCATCGCTAAATTCCTTATTTCTTCAGAGCCACACTTGTGCTCGGCCAATAACGTGGTGGCTTGCGACTTCGCCCACAGCGGAACTTGCCACTACGTATTTTCCATTAACACTATGCGTTGCCCAGCGTACCCTGCTAGAAGCTAGCACTAGCTCAGAGCGGCACTTTGTTCTTGAAGAAATTGACGTAGTTCCGATCGGAGATCTTTCCCAGCATAAACTCTGGCTCCAACCCGAACATCGACCAACGAGTCTTCGTTGACCAGGCCAGCGACTGCGGTGTTGTGGTGCGGTGGTAGCTGATCTGGTAACCGTCAGTGTGCACTCGAATCTGCGTGTATCCACCAGGATAGCCAAGTGCAGCACCCCGCTCACAGAAGTCCGTATCCCCATAGTCAGCGATACCACGACGGCTGCGGTGCGTATGACCAGCGAACACACCTTTGGCACCCGGCGTGGCAGCCAGGATCTCCTGGAAAATCTTGGCCTGCTGAGCCTCGACCATGAATGCCTCACCACCGAAATGCGAACGCACCGCATCCTGAGTAAACGGGTGGTGCGCAAACAAAATTGTCGGACGCTCTGGATCCTCTGCTAGTTCAGCACGCAATGCACGCATCTGGCGCTCATTAATACGCCCACCTGCATAACCAAACTCGGCAGTATCAACACCGATGAGACGCACTTCGCCGACGCGAGTCGACCAGTGCTGCTGCGTCGGCACAAGACGCTGGCTGAAGTAATCCGGAACCGCGGTCTTGCCCTTGCGGATTCCGCGTCCCCGGAAACCATTGATATTGGGCAGTCCGGGCGGGTGCACATCGTGATTACCACGGGTGACAAACCAGTTTTTCCCAAACTCACCGAAAGTATCCAAAACCCTGATGAGCTCGTCATACTCCTCAGGACGGTTGCTATCCGTGCAATCGCCATTGACGACGAGAGTATCTAACCCGGCAGCCTTTACCGTGTCCACCAGTCCCTGCAATTGCATAGAGGCGAAAGGCTGCTCTCCTGGATCAGAGGAAAGACCGAGGTTGCCAATGCGAATGCCGTCATGATTGGGCTTACCAATGTGTGTGTCATTCGTCAGCGCGAACGTCGCCAAATGTGCACCCGCCAACGCTGGCAGAGTACTTACGACGCCTGTCTTCTCCGGCGCCGTCTTGCTCAAGGTGATATTCAGCGATGGGACCGCGCGGCAGTTGTGGGACCAGCACTCAAAGCGGTACTCCCGTCCCGGCTCCAACCCGTCAATGACCACATGGTGGTAGCCCGACTCTGAGTACCCCTCGTGCACGAGCTCTAGCTGCGTTGAATCCGTTGGAGCAAGCAGCACCCGCTCATCCGAAGGAACGGTCGGCTTAATAAAGCCATACGCTGTCTGCACTCCCGGAGCATATGTTGCCCATGTAAATGCCACTGACGTATCTGTAACAGTAATGACCTCCAAGTCGCTAGCCAGTACCTGCCACGACTTGGAATCCGACTGGGTAAGCCCCAGCCCCGACGTGACGTACTCCAGGCCGTACGCTCCCGAGGTTTTCGCGACGGCCATTGAACTTGCAGCAAGAGTTGCAACAGAGAGGTAGGCCCGGCGGGAAATGCTCATGGCCAATAAGCCTAGAACCTAAAGATGAAAAATAGATGAACTCTTCCTCTAATCTCGGAAAAATAGGAGCACAACAACAAAAAACACACGACTACAACAGCGCAAAATAAAACACCGCCCTACCAGGTCATGGAAGGACGGTGTTTTAAGAAATGTGGCTTGAGCATCTCAAGTGAACTTTTACCGGCTCACCAGTATGTAGATTGCTCTGAAGCTGTAATTACTTCAGTTCCTTGGAGGACAGCCCCAGGGTGCGGCGAGCAACAACCAGCTGCTGAATCTGCTGGGTTCCCTCGAAGATATCCAGGATCTTGACGTCGCGGGACCACTTCTCCAGCAGGTTACGCTCGGAGTAACCGAAGGTGCCTGCCAGCTGAACGGCACGCAAGCAGATCTCAGTGCCTGCGCGGCCGGCCTTGGCCTTACACTCAGAAGCCTCCAGGGTGTTCGGCTGCTTGTTGTCAGCCATCCACGCAGCGCGCAGAGCCAGGAGGTACGCAGCCTCCCAATCGGACTCCAGCTTCAGGTACTCAGCTGCAGCAGCGCTCTGGGTGTGTGCCGGTGCATCGTAGTCAATCTCGATGCCGGCCTCTTCCAGAATGCGACGCAGCTCTTCCAGCGAAGCACGGGAGACACCGATGGCCATACCCGCAACCAGCGGACGAGTGTTGTCGAAGGTCGCCATTGCGCCGGCGAAGGACTTCTTAACGTCAATCTCCGGGGAACCCAGCAGATTCTCCTTCGGAACGCGGACGTTGTCCAGGCGGAGCACTGCAGTATCCGAGGAACGAATACCCAGCTTCTCTTCCAGGCGCTCCACGGTGAAGCCCGGGGTGCCCTTCTTCACCAGGAAGGACTTGATGGCAGCGCGGCCCTTGGACTTGTCCAGGGTCGCCCACACAACGACGGAATCGGAACGCTCACCAGCAGTAACGAAGATCTTCTCACCGTTGATGACGTACTCGTCACCATCGAGCTTGGCAGTGGTGGAAACAGCGGAGGAGTCAGAACCGAAGGACGGCTCGGTAATTGCCATGGAAGCCCAGGTCTTACCGAAAGCCTCCAGCTGCTCATCAGTAGCAACAGCTGCGATAGCTGCGTTACCCAGACCCTGGTACGGCAGGGACAGGGTCAGACCCACGTCACCCCAGCAAGTCTCAATAACGTTGAGCAGCGAAGCCATGTTGCCACCGTTTTTCACACCGGTACGCTTCTTTTTCTTGTCATCGCCACGTCCACCGGAAGCACCGGAGAAGCCACGGCCACCATCTGCCATGCCGTCCATCATGGAGGCAAGGGTGTCGAGTTCCTTCGGGTACTCGTGCTCAGCGAGATCGTACTTACGGGAAATCGGTCGGAAGATCTCAGCGGCGGCCTGATGCGACTGGGACGCGCCCGCCTTGAGGAACTTCGGCAGTTCGAGGTTAATCATTTTCTTTCCTCTTAATTCTTTTCGGCTGAAGTATCTAGCGGTTTACAGAACGACGATGCCTTCGGCGACACCAATTGCGCGGAGGTCACGGTACCAGCGCTCAACTGGGTGCTCCTTGGTGAAGCCGTGTCCACCGAGCAGCTGCACACCGTCGGAACCAATCTTCATACCCTTTTCCGTGGCGAAGGTCTTAGCCAGAGCTGCCTCGCGAGCGAAGCCGCGACCCTGGTCAGCGCGGGAAGCACCGCGGAGGGTGATCATACGGAGACCATCGAGCTCAATCTTGATGTCGGCGACCATGAAGGCCACTGCCTGGCGGTGGGAAATCGGCTCGCCGAATGCCTGACGCTCGTTGACGTAAGGAATGACGTAGTCGAGAACTGCCTGAGAAGTACCCATTGCAAGCGCAGCCCAGCCGAGGCGGGAACGACGCAGAATGTCGAGGTATGCCTCTTCACGATCCTCAGCAGAGGTGCTAGCACCGCCGAGAATGTTCTCAGCCGGAACCTTGACATCCTTCAGGATGACACGGCCCATTGCGGCACCGCGCAGACCCATGGACGGGTCAGCCTCAACGTGGAGGCCCTCAGTGTCGGACTCAACGATAACCAGAGCTGGCTTACCCTCGAGCTCAACACCGATGATGAACAGCTCAGCTGCGCCGGCGTTCGGAACGAAGGACTTAACACCGTTGAGTACCAGCGAATCGCCCTCGCGCTTCGCGGTGGTTTCAGGCTTGCGCGCGTCGAAAAGCGGACGCGGCTCTGCGAGAACAACAGCGGCAGCCGGGACGTTCTCGCCAGCGAATGCCGGCAGGTAGGTCTTCTGCTGCGAGTCGGAGCCGTGAGCGGTCAGGGTGGCAGCGACACCGGCCGGAGCCAGCACAGCCAGAGCCAGACCCATGTCTCCGTAAGACAGAGCCTCTGCGACCAGCGCGTTGGTGGTGACGTCCTCACCTGTAGCGATGCCCTCGAAAGCCTCCGGAACGTTGATCATGGTGACGCCCAGCTCAGAAGCCTCAGAGACGAGGTTCTCCGGCGGAGTTGCCTCGTGGTCGGACTTGTAAGCAGCCTCGCGCAGACGAGACTCAGCGAACTCCTTCACCGTCTCGACGATCATCTGCTGATCCTCGGTCGGGGTGAGGTCGAAGAGCTTCTTTGCCTTCTCCTCGGCTGCGGCCTCCTGTGCAGCCTGGGCTTCCTCAGCCGGACGCTCCGGCTTACCGGAACCGGAAATCTTCTTAAACTGACGATTCGCGGCACCAAGGGTCTTAAAACCGGACTTGGTGGACTGGTACACCACGCGGTCGATCTTTGGCTGAAGGTCGTACTTCTGGGCGAAGTCCGAACCAGTAATCGACGTGATGAACCGCATTGCCGCTCCGATAGCGTCGCGACCAGGGTTATTGCGGCCGACAGTCGAATCTTCGCGGTTCTTCTTCTCGCTCATGTGATCATGGCCTTTCGAGTCAGAACTATTACTGGCATAACAATAAATGAATCACGTGACCGTTGTCACAGGAATTGAAAAAACATTGCCAAGTAACAGAAAACTTTCAGGTTTCTAACTTGTCAGGCGATAACACGGTTAACAACGTAGTTGCGATCAGCGAGCTCACCAAGCAGCGCCTCGGGCTCGAAGCCGTACATCGCCCAACGGGCACGCGCAGTCCACGCAAGCGCATCTTCACTGCTCAAACGATGGAAATTAACCTGGTAACCACCGGAATAGACATGCAGCAGCGTGTAGCCACCGGGGTATGCCTTGCACGCGCCGGTCTCCAAATAATCAACGCCGGCACCAAAATCACCGCGAGTACGCTTTGCACGGTGGGTGTGACCTGCTCCCGCGAAGAATACACCCGAAGCGTCGTTAAGCAGCTGCTGCAAACGTCGTGCATCAGCGCTATTGAGAATGAATATGGGGCCGGCAGCATTTGTCCAGCCAGCCTCAGAAGTAATTGGGTGATGAGCCAGCACAACCGTCGGCTTGTTGGGGTCGCGCTGTAGTTCTTGCTCTAGTGCATCGAACTGTCCCGGGCTAATCTCGCCACCGGACTGATCCAATTTCGACGAATCCAGACCGATGACGCGGACCGGCCCCTGCTGAGTGACCCACAGTTCTTGTCGCGGACGCCCCAGTAGGACTCCGAAGGGATCGCGATGATCTTCGGTGCCCTCCAAAACCGGGAATTCGTCGTAGCCAGCAGACGGATCGGCATCTGGCTTATGCGGACGATCGTGATTTCCGCGGGTGACAAACCACTGCTGCCCCTGAGCGCCAAAAGTATTCATAATCTCGGCAAATCGACGTACCTCCACCGGACGTGCCTCCGACGTGGCATCACCGTTGATGAAAACCCTTTCAATACCCATCCCCCGAAGCTCAGCGAGGGCAGCCGTCAACATGACCTCGGGGTACGGTGCGGCACCGGCTTCAGGGAAAATAGGTGCAGGCAAATTGCCGACAACAATACCGTGCCCGTTTTCGCCGATATGCGTGTCGTTGAGGATGGCAATCGTGGTCAGATACTCCCCCTCCGGAGCGACCAACGTCGTGAACCGTCCAGTTTGTTCAGGCGTATCGGGGAGGTTTCGGGTAATTAATCCCGGCTCGGCGACCAGCCCATTCGATCGACATTCGAAACGGTACGTGGTTCCAGGCCGCAGCTTATCGACGGTCACAAAGTGGTAGCCAACCTGCGCCTCGTCCTTATACACCACGGGCAGCTCGCCGCCCTCATCAGCGTCGACTGGCACTAGCGCAACTTCAGTATCGGCCGGTGCCAGTGGAGCCAGCTTCCCCCACGCTGGATGTGGGCCTGCATACGTCGCCCACGAAAATGTCACTGACGTATCGGTCACGGTCACGACTTCCAGATCCGTCACCACGAGGCCACTGGTCAAACCTGTTAATGGAAACGGCGCCTGGTTCGGAGCCGCCGATGCAACTGCTCGCGTCCCGACGCTATTGACGGCCACCGCTACCGCTCCCGCTGCTGCTCCCAAGCGCAATACGGATCGCCGATTAATTTTCTTATTCCCATTTACCGAAGTCATGGGTGAAGAAATTACGGGATAAAGATAATCCCGGTGATAACACCGGGATAACTACACATGAATTCGCCGACCAGCCGTAATTTTCCGGCTGACCACTACTTGAATAACTTCATGCTAAAAAGAAGCGTCGCTTACGCTTCCGGCTTCACAATCGGGAACAGCACGGTTTCGCGAATACCGAGACCGGTCAAGGCCATCAGCAGGCGGTCAATGCCCATACCCACACCGGTCGTCGGCGGCATGCCCTGTTCCATTGCGTGCAGGAAGTCCTCGTCTAGAACCATGGCCTCGTCGTCGCCACCGGCGGCCAGTCGCGCCTGGTCCTCGAAGCGCTCACGCTGGACAACCGGGTCAACCAGCTCGGAGTAGCCGGTAGCCAGCTCGAAGCCACGGACGTAAAGATCCCACTTCTCGGTCACGCCCGGCTTGGAGCGGTGCTGACGAGTCAGCGGAGAGGTCTCGACCGGGAAGTCGCGGACGAAAATAGGACCGTCGAGCTGATCTTCACAGAGCAGCTCCCAGATTTCCTCGACCAGCTTGCCGTGGCCCCAGCCGCCCTTCTCCGGAACCTCAAGTCCAATCACGTCGGCGATTGCTTTTAGCTCCTCGACGGTCGAGTCGATGGTGACTTCCGGCTGACCAGGGAACTTGCGAGCAAGTGCCTCGTTCAGCGACGGGTACATCTCAATCTGCTTCCACTCGCCGCCGAAATCGAACTCCGTGCCGTCGGCAAGCGTAACGGTCGTCGAACCGAAGACCGCGACGCAGATTTCCTGAATGACCTCGCGGACGGTGCGGGCGGAGTCATCGTAGGTGCCGAAGGCCTCGTAGTACTCCAGCATCGCGAACTCCGGGCTGTGCGAGGAGTCGATGCCCTCGTTACGGAAGTTACGGTTAATCTCAAAGACTCGCTCCATACCGCCGACGACGCAGCGCTTGAGGAAAAGCTCCGGCGCGATACGCAGGTAGAGATCAATGTCCAAAGCGTTGGAATGAGTCACGAATGGACGTGCAGCTGCACCGCCGTGCAGAGTCTGCAACATCGGGGTTTCGACCTCGAGGAAACCGCGACGTTCAAGGGCGTGGCGCAGCTCGCGGATGACCTTGATGCGAGTCAGTGCGTTAGTACGAGCCTGCTCACGCATAATCAGGTCCGTGTAACGGTGACGCACACGGCTGTCCTCGGACAGATCAGCGAACGACACCGGCAATGGACGCAGAGCCTTCGAGGCCATCTGCCACTTGGTAGCCATTACGGACAACTCGCCGCGGCGCGAAGAAATTACGCGGCCAGTAATGAGGACGAAGTCGCCCATATCTACGTCCGACTTCCAAGCAGCCAGGGCGTCCTCGCCGACCTCAGCCTTGGAAAGCATGGCCTGCAGGGTCGTGCCGTCGCCCTCCTGCAGAGCGGCAAAGCAGAGCTTGCCGGTATTACGGATAAACATGACACGACCAATGACGGTCACGACATCCTGAGTCTCCTCGCCGGCCTCGAGGTGGCCCCACTCTTCGCGGACATCCTTGAGAGAGTGCGTACGGGGAACCTCGACCGGGTACGGCTGAATTCCAGCCTCGAGCAGGCGGTCACGCTTCTCGCGTCGAATGCGCAGCTGCTCAGGAACGGTGGCGGTGTTTTCAGGGGTCTTCTTCGCGTCAGTCACGGCTATAAAGGTTAGCCGACTACACCGCCGACCTGCTACTCGCCCGGCTCTTTGCGAAATACTCAGCGCACTACTCCCCCGCCTGCCGCCAACCTCGACGAATATCCTCCACAATTCGAGGATGAGCCAGTGTCGACGGTTCCAATTGTTGCGGACCGTTATCAGCACCGAACACAGCCGCAGCCCGAGCCACGTCAGGAGTGAGGAATTTCAGCGGCGGGGCGCCGTCGTAAAGCTCGAGCGTAGGAGGCTCAGGCTCGGCCTGCGCGAGTACAAACCCCCAGTCCCCGAAGGTGGGAACATGCACATGGTACGGAGTGGTCGACCAGCCTGCGGCACGAATCGAGCTGTCGGTGCGCCAGAAGGCCTGCGGCGTCGAAAATGGCGAACCCGACTGCACCACCAGCTTCGCGCCCGGCGCGGCCACCGTACGGATTAACCCGTAAAACTCCTGAGAGTAAAGCTTGGCTAACACTGCGTTGTCGGGATCGGGAAGATCTGCGTAGATGGCGTCGAATTTTTGCGTCTGGGTCTTGCCACGTGCCTGATCGTGGAGCCATGCGAAAGCATCCGCAGTAACCTTCTCCACTCGGGGATTGTCCAGGCTGCCGCCGTTATCTTCCCGCAGCACAGTGCGGGCGACCTCGATGACGTCCGGATCCAGATCGACCTGAACAATGCGCTCGATGTTGGGCATCCGCAGCAGCTCCCGGGCAGCCAGCCCATCTCCCCCGCCGAGAATCAATGCCGACTTCGTGTCTTTATCCACCGCCGGGTAGACCAGCGACTCGGTGTAGCGGTACTCGTCACGACTGGAGTACTGCAGTCCCCCGTCGAGATAAAGCCGCCGGTCCCCGCCAAATCGGGTGACGACGATGTCCTGGTACTTCGAGTGCTTGGCAAAAACAATGGGTTGGGCGTAGAGCGACTGCCGGGCGGTCGCCTCGATGTCCCGGATTCCGGCCAGCAACGCAACCAACCCAACCAGCGCCGCGACGAGGGCGGCGACAGCTGTGACAAGTGCCCGGCGGGACAACATCTGCTTCAGTAGCAGCGCGGCAATTACCAATGCCGCGGTGACGTTGATCAGTCCGGCGATGGCAGTGGCCTTCAGCATTCCCACTGTAGGCAGGAGCACAAACGGCCAGATTAAACCGCCGACCAAGGCTCCGAAGTAGTCCGCGGCGTTGAGATTCGCCAGCACGCGACCGGTGTCCTCTGCGGAGGACGTCCGACCGGTCTGCAGAAGTGTCATGAGTAACGGCACCTCGGCGCCAACCAGCGTTCCGATTATGAAAGTGGCAGCGACCAATGCTCCTAGGCTCTCACCTGTAACCGAAAATACCCAGTACAGGGCGGTTGCGGACACACCGCCGAGCAAACCCAAAGCACACTCGATACCGAGGAAAGACACCGCGGCACGGCGCACAAACGGTTTCGCCACGACGGCGCCAAAACCCAGCGCTGCGACATAACCGGCCACAATCAGGGAATTCGCAACGACGTCACCGCGGCCAAGAGAAGCCGACAGCGCCAGTAGCGCCAGCTCATAGACCAGGCCGCAGGCAGCGCAGGCCGCCACAGAGCCCAGCAGGAGAGCCCGCCAACGCCGGGAAGTCGTGGTGGTCTCCATCTATGACAGCGCCACCGCGTTAATCACACTGATAACGATGAAGGCGGTCGCAGCCAACGCCGCTCGGGGGCGTACTTTCGCGTCCATCACGACATCACGGAAGCGCCCCGGAATCAGGGCTTCCAGCACCAGCAGCGATGCTGCCTGCAGCACAATGCCGAGGGCACCGTAGACGAGGGTCTCCCCCAGGCCAATCATCAGGGCGTCGTCGGATGCGCGGATTACCGAAACGACAATGCAGGCCAGCGCAATCTGCTGTGAGCCCGCTATCATCGCGGCGCCCGCACGGTTTTCGAGAAACACCAGGTCGCGCAGTTTCCCAGGGGTAATCAGATCAAGGACAATGAATCCGACTACAAGCACTAGGGCACCCGCAAGGAAGTAACCGATGGTGGCCGGTACTCCGACGGCCAGATGCTCGCCCACTGTTGACTGCGCTGTCTCTGATGTCTCCGACTGCGCCGTGAGGATAGCCGTCCCGGTGGTGGCCATGTACGTTACTGGGCCCATGTTTATTTCGCTCCTCCGAATGATCCGGCCGATCCACCCGAACCGCCGGAGGGGGCGGAGGGACCGAAACCGGGGCCGAGATAGATGAAGTGCCCACCCGAATAGCGGCCACTAAATGATTCTCTGGTTATCAGGCACGTGTCCTTCGACCCTGCCTCAGGGGTCTGACGCGAAACGATGAACAGGTGCTTCTTCGTCCTCAGGTACGCCGCCCCGCCATCTTCGTTGTAGGCCTGTGGCTTGATCTCTTCTTTCAGCTCACGCCCCACCTCAATGGGGTCGCGGTCGCCACAGGTCCAACGTCGATCAATTCCGCTGCTGACCTGCGTCGCAGATGCTGCGCCGGGCGCGGACTGATAGCGCTCGCTAATCCTCTCTTCCGCAGATTTCCCGCCGACGAAGAAACCAGCCAGCGTGACCATAATGCCGACAACGATCAGTGCGTAACCAATACTTCCGCGTCCCATAGACTCAGGAACCTCCCTTTACGCGGTCTGCCTCAGCCCCATGGTTACCAGCAACGGCAGTCCAAGTATTCGACGTCCACACGAGCTGCCCCGGCGGGTAGCCGTGCCACGTATCCCAGCGATACCCCTGCTCAATCGGCTCCGCAGACAACACAGTCAGCGCGCCGGGAGAACCGGGAAACTCTGCGACGACCGAATGGGGATGTCCCGCTCCGAACTCACGCCGTAAAGCATTTGCGCGCTGAGCGAAGGCTTCTGGCGAGAGGTTCTCCACACGAGCTTTCACCATCACGCCCGCCCCGCTCAGAGGCACACCGTGTGTCGCAGTACAGGAAATCTCCTCGGTAAAGCACGGGTTCTCCCGCTTACCGACGAAAACCACATGCGACGCTCCGAGGACACCGAGCGTCAGCGACGGTGTTTTGCCGTCGGGGTGTGAGATAACCGCCTCGCAGAGGGTGTCCGGGACTTGGCCGTCAAAAGCAACGCGGAGTTGCTCCGCAGCGGTGTCTTTGAACGGCACATCTAGAATTGCCAGCGACATAGTGACCGTCACTAGCGATTGTCCGTGTCCGGATTATGGTCCGGCGCTGCCATAACATCAATCTCACCGGGAAGAATCCTAATACCGGTGGATGCCTCCCACATCGAGTCACCGTAGCGTTCCAGTCCGAGCAAGCGACCGTCACCGGACTTGTAGTCGACGAAGTCCGTAGCCCCCTCGGGCGGCAGCCCAGTGGTGCCAATCGCGGTGTAGCGGGCGGTCCCCCGCTCTTCCTCCCAGTACTCCACACCGTCGACAACGATGGGATTAGCTGGTTTGAAGCTACCTGGAAGCTTGCGCCACCAGGTGAGGATGACTTCACCCTCATCTTCCTCAACGCCGAACCAAGAACCATCTGCCCCACCGTCGACGAGATGTTCCCACCAGCGGAACGGTCCCTGAGAGAGCTCAAGTGATCCGCGCACAACATGAGAGGCACCACCGTAGTTCAGGATTGCGCCCGGTGCGACAGAGGTTGGGCCGTACTTGCGGTACTCATCAGTCATCAGTGGATCGACGAAGCGCTCCCGATCAGACCCCGGAACCTGAGTATTCCGACGCGCTACAACAACGACGATGACCCCGATGACAACGAGGATGATGCCGATTATGACAATGCTGTTCACTAGGATTAATCCCATCGATAGTGTGGTGGCGCTGAGAAAACGCCCGATTACTAACTTTCTACCGAATACAGTCGCGGCGCGTCGTCGAACATTATTTTCGTTCGAGACGCGCCGCGATAGGTCTACGCGCTAATCCGCGCGTTTTTGCTTAGCTCCTTGCCAAGGGCAACCTACACACCAATCTTCTTGCCATCAGTGCGTACAACCTGAACGACTGCCGGGCGTGGCTGCTCCTTGCCACCGTCCGGCCAGTGCGAGGTCGGGTTGGTGGTCGGGTCCGGGTTGTCGCCGACCGGGTGGCCCTGATCCGTTTCAATCTCGCCCGGGTGCTGGACGTTGACCATCACGCGGTTGGAGAAGATTTGCGGACCACAGGTCTCAGCAGCAACCGGAACAGTCAGGAAGCACTTGGTCTCACCACGACGCTCGCCTTCGACAGCAACGGCGAACAGGCCGTCGTTGGAGTCCAGGGCGTTGCCGTCTGTGGAAACCCACAGGTTGCCGTACTCGTCGAAGGTGACGTTGTCCGGGCAGGAAATTGGCGAGACCGATTCCTTGTCGAAGCCACCGAAGTAGGTGTAAGCCTCGTTCGGGTCACCGCAGACCAGCAGAAGGTTCCACTTGCCCTTGGTACCAGCGTGGTCATCTTCCATCTCCAGAACAAGGCCATTCTTGTTCTCGGTGATTGGTGCAACCTCAGTCGCACCCTCATAGGGGCGCCCTGCGCCATCAGTCTTCTTGGCGGCCTTGTTGTCCTGGGTCTTGCCAGAGCTATCCGGGCTCGCCTTACCGCGGTACTTGTTGTTGGTCAGCGCCGCGTAGACCTTACCGGTCTTCGGGGACGGCTCGATATCCTCCGGGCGATCCATGCGAGTCGCACCGACCTTGTCACCGGCGATGCGGGTGTAGATGCAGACCTCTTCGGCGGTCATGCCATCAACGTGGGACTCGTGCTTGCCGTCTGCCTTGGCGGTCATCAGCGGAAGCCACTCAATGTCACCGTCGAAACGGCCGTCCTTCGGCAGCTCACCGGAGCCGTCAATCTCGGACTCGGAATTACCGTTGAACTTACCGACGTAGAGCGTGCCCTCGGACAGAATGCCCATGTTGTGCTTGAGGTCGCCTTCCTTAACCTTGCGGGAAGAGACGAACTTGTAGATGTACTCGAAACGCTCGTCGTCGCCGGAGTAGCACACAACCGTGCCGTCGTCGGTGACGTAAATCTGACCGGCTTCATGCTTGAAACGACCCAGTGCGGTGTGCTTGACCGGGGTGGAGTTCGGGTCAGATGGGTCAATCTCCACCAGCCAGAAGAAGCGGTTCGGCTCATTCGGCTCCTTGGAGACATCGAAGCGGTCGTAGTACTTCTCCCACGCGCGATCGGACAGCTCTTCATTCTTGACCGAGTAGCGCTTGAGCTTCTTAACTGTGTCCTCGTCCTTGAGCTTGCCAACGTTGCCGAAGTACTGGTCGACGTTCTCCTCGCCGGACAGGTAGGTACCCCACGGAGTAACACCACCGGAGCAGTTGTTCAAAGTTCCCTCGACCTTCATACCGCTCGGGTCAGCCTTGGTCTTCAGCAGATCGTGACCAGCAGCCGGACCGTCAACTGTGAACTCGGTGAAGCCAGTGATACGACGGTTACGCTTGTCGCTCAGGATCGGCTTCAGGAATCCCTTGTCATCCTCTTCCACAGCAAGGATGGTCTGCCCGTGGGCAGCCAGTCCGATGTCGACCTGCTCCTTAGTGGCATCTTCCTTCTTGTAGGCACGGAACATCATCGGCTCAGTGGTGTACTCGTGCGAGCAGACGTACAGCAGTGTGCCGTCTTCAGCCTTAATCAGGCCAGCGAAGTCATTGTTGAAGCCGAACTGCTTCAGCTGGTTTTCCGGAGTCTGCTTGTCAAAGTCGAACTCCGGGCCACCTTCGTGGATTGGGTCGCCCCAGCGAATCAGAACATTCTGCTCGTAGCCGTCCGGGATAACGACTGCGTCTTCCGTGTTCGGCTTAACGGCGTCGAAACGCATACCCTCCGGCGATTCGCCCTTGCTACCGTCACCGGCAGCAGTGGTACCGGAGGCATCGGAGCCACCTGCGGCACTGCCCGAATCATCAGAGGAGCAAGCGGCCAGCACGGCGCCACCGCCGACCGCAAGAGCACTAGCACCAGTGACCTTCAGTGCAGCACGACGGGAGAATGCGCGCTGGGAGAATGCCTGCTTCGCAACATCACCGAAGTACTGGTTGTCAGAGAACTCATTCGGAGCATCGTCAGCACAAGCATTACCACACTTGTAAGTGCAGGTCAGGGAGCTGCGAGAGGTAGCAAACGGATTTGTCAGCAGATTCTTGCCAATACGAACCACGGGGGACACCGCCTTTGTATAGCTTCGACTAGATGAGGAAATGGAAAACTAAAACTTTTAGATCCTCTAAGAAGCTAAGGACGTTGCGTTACCTTTCGGTTTCTAAAGATCAACTCGCCAATGAGCTTTAGCTGACGGTCTAATGGCTTACAATTTAACGCAAAGTAAACACCCTGGTGTGTGGTTTTCCCGCTCGGCTTTCCCTCCAACTACGCAGTCGAGACCCAGCTCTGCGGGCTGCGTGGACTAGCCCTGGTTCTCAGGACTACGCGGATTCTTCAAATCAGAGCCTTCCGGCACATCCGCCGGGTCAGTGCCGCTTTCTAGAATCCTGTTATTCTCATCGACGAAAATGACATTCGGCTTGTACGTACGCGCCTCAGCGTCATCCATCATGCCGTAGCCGATGATAATAACCAGGTCACCCGGCGAAATCAGACGAGCGGCGGCACCATTGATGGAAATGATGCCCGAGCCGCGCTCTCCGGTAATGCAGTAAGTGGTAAGCCGGTTGCCATTATTGATATCGACAATGTCGACGGCCTCGCCTTCAAGCAGGTCGGCCGCTTCCATCAAATCAGCGTCAATCGTGCACGATCCAACGTAGTGAAGATCAGCCTGAGTCACCGTGGCACGGTGAATCTTGGACTTCAACATAGTGCGAAACATGAAAAAGGTAGGTCCCTTCCTGGATTCGTCCCCTGGATGCTTGCCTACCGCGGCACCCCTTAGCGTGGCAGGTTGTTAGTCGGCACACTATAATACGACAACTTCCCAGCCACGAAAAACTACTTCGAAAAGCCGTCCTACTCGCTGTCCTGCTCAACGCCAAAGCCGGCGTTCTTCAGGTTTTCTTTGCTGGACTCATCTTTCAGGCGGGCATCTCGAGCAGCGCGGACCTTTTCCTGCAGCTCAGCCAACTCAGCGGCCTCTTGCTCAGTCAGCTCGCCGTCCAGACCCGCAGCCGACAGGGCCGCTGACGCAATTTCGGCGTCCTTCTGCCCGAGCTGACCGAAACCGTTTGCCGAATCCGGGCGCGGCGCACCCAGAATCAAGCCAACATTATCAATGAGACGAGTAGTGCCGACCTTCGCAGCAACCAGTAGGCGAGCTTCAGTCTCCTGGCCGTCGCCGCGCAACGCCTCGTCGGAAAGCGGGGCGAGCGCAGCGTCACGCAGCTCCAAGTAATCCAACTCGACCTCAGGCTGGCTGGCGAGCACACCACGCGCGGTTTCCAGCACAGCATCCGCACCACGGTCCGCGACAAAAGCACCGGCAGTCAGCGCAGCGGACAGGGTTACTGCGAGATTGCGCTGCTCCTCGGAGAGGTAGCGGTTGCGGGAGCTCATAGCCAGCCCATCGGCCTCGCGGATAACTGGCACACCGTGCAGCTGCACCGGCATATTCAGGTCAGTGACCATCTGCTGCATCAGGCACAGCTGCTGGTAGTCCTTCTCACCAAAAACAGCATCAGTGCAGTTGGTGATGTTGAAAAGCTTGTTAACCACTGTCAACGCGCCGGCGAAATGCCCCGGGCGAGTAGCGCCTTCAAGCTCCGACGCCAGCGGACCCGGCTGCACGGTCGTACGGAAACCGTTGGGGTACATCTCCTTCGCGTTCGGAGCAAAGACCAGCTCAGCACCTACAGCGCGGAGCTTCTCCACGTCTTCCTCCAGAGTGCGCGGGTAGGCGTCAAAGTCCTCCCCCTCACCGAACTGCAGCGGATTGACAAAAATCGACACCACCACAACCGCGCGCGGCAGCGTCTTCGCGGCCTGTACTAGTTCAAGGTGCCCCTGGTGCAGCGCACCCATCGTAGGTACAAGCACCACCGGCCGCCCGGTCTTCCGCAACGCACGGGTGACCTGCGCGATTCCCGCAATAGTCTTGTGAACAGTTGTCTCTCCGGCGGTATAACCCGTCATGTTTCCTCCGCGTTCAGATCTACCGGACCAAGCTTTTCGTCCGACGGCAATACCTTACGCCACATCCCGGATGACCAGAACAGCCAGTCCGCTCAGGTCATCGGCGTAGGTACCGCAAAACCTCGTTGGCGCCGCGCAGCTCGGCGATGCGCTCGGCGAGGGCCAGGTAGGCGGTTCCCATTTCCGGCGCCACCGCTTCAATTTCACGTTCGTGCTTGACGACAGTCCCCAAGTCGTCCCGCGTCACCGGGCCAGTCAGCCCCCGGGAACCCCACCTCAAGGCATTGTCCAATGAAGCTTCCAGCAGTGGGCGGAGCAGCTCGGCGGCTTGGCCTCGACGCAGCTCAGCTATGTCGGTGTCTTCGGCTGCTGCATCTCCGCCGATAGTGGTTGCCAGCATTTCTACTGCATCGACCACAACTGCGCCCAGACCGTTTGAGCCGTGTGCCATGGCCGCGTGATAGAGGCCGCGGTGCCGTTCGTTGATGAACACCGGACGACCGCCGAGTTCACCAATGAGCAGTTCACTGACTGTTTTCGCGAGCTCATCCCCGACCGTGATACCCCATGGGCAACCGGTCAGGAGCTCGGAGTCGTCGTCAAGCCCTGCGAATGTCATTGCGGGATGGGCGGCGATGGTCAGCGCGCCGGTGAGCGCGACCGGATCGAGCACGGCACGCCCGAGGGAACCAGAAGTATGCATGACGATGCGCCCGGGACCAACGTGGCGGGCGACTTCCTCGGCGACCTCTGCGATGGCGCGATCCGGCACAGCGATGACGATGAGCTCGCAGGTGGAAGCTGTGTCGGCAATGCTGCTGACCTGTGCGTTCGGGAGACGTAGATGCGCTCGTGTGACAGATTCTGGTGAGCGCGCGACCACGTGAGTGACACGATGTCCACAGCGCTCTAACGCCTGGCCGAGCGCAACCCCGACTTTTCCGGCAGAAATAATCCCCACCGTCAACCGCGGAGCGGTTGTCCGATGGGGATGGGAATCATGCTGGCTTTGCGTCATGACTGACTAGGTTAGACCAAACCAGCTATGTGCGGTGAGTAGGTCGCGCACACTCGGTAAGCGACTAGGCTTCTTCGTCCTCGCGCTGCTCCCTCTTCTTGCGCATCTGCGCCATCAGCTCGGCAACCGTCAGGCTGCCCTTGTTGTCCTCAGCACGGCGCCGACCGTGGCTTGCAGGCTCCTGTTCAGGAGCCTGAGCTGGCTCTTTTGCGAGGTCCTCATCGCGAATGGTCTGCAGCTGGCGAGTCGGAGAGTCCGAGGCGGCGTCCGATTCCGGCGCAGCGAATGGGTGCCGTGCACCGTGTGCCTCGTGCGCACCGCCCTGAGAATCTTCCTCTGCGGCGTCCTCGGCCGGGGTTTCCTGCCAGTTGATGGCGCGGAAAGAGTTAGTGGAGAACTTCTCCTTGGAAACGGTTTCGTCATCCTTGGAGTCGGCGACTTCGGGGACGTCAACCGGCTGACCAGACGGCGAGAATGTACGGCGCATGTCGGTGGCCTCGGCATCTTCAACCGGCGAAGCGGAGCCAGTGCCACCGTGCTGGGTATGAGCACCGACAGTGCCGTTGGCGGTCATTTCAGCACGGTGGGAAGTCGCGCGTGGTGTCGGCCGGTCGTGGCCTGTCGGGTTCTTCATTGGCGAAGCCTGCTGCGGCGAGTCAAGCTCACGCAGACGCTCGGCCTGAGCGCGAAGAGCAACCTGCTCGTCGTCGAAATCCTCACCCATGAACTCAGCAAGCTGGGCGCGCAGTGCAAAGACCTCAGCGCGCAGCGCCGCAATGTTGTCATCGTTGTTGCCCTCAAGCGAATCCAAGTAGTTCTGCTCGAGAATCAGTTCCTGCTCACGGTGAGTGGCCAGCTCGCGGTCAAGCTCCACCTTGTGCAGCTCCTCGATTGTCTCCAACCGCTTGCGCTCCAGCGCAATAGTCTTGCGGTATCGAGTCACCAGCACAGCCCCGATAACTGCCGACCACAACGCCAGCAGCACGGCAACCTTCATCCAGCCGGCAGAGCTGGCAAAGAGCATGACGATACTGGCAATCACCGCGAGCACCAGCAGCACAACCATGAGAATGACGGCGGTTTTCTCCGTCATACCATCGGTAGAACTAAATTTCGTCACATCATTGCTCTGCTCATCTGCATATGCCGCATCAGCCCCGGAATTAGCTCCAGCGGAGTAGCTTTCGAAGGCTGAAGAAGGCGACGGGGACGGAGACTCAGCCATATCCGACGAAGTAGCTGCCGCGTCGCTCTGAAAATATGCGGCATCACCCGAGCGCTTCGGGTCATTACCGGCGTTGGAGAGGTCAGTCATAACTCCCACCCTACCGAGTTAGTTCCCATTTCCCCGCTAGGAGGCGAAGAATTTTCGCCATCAGTTGGCAATTGGCAAACTTTTTCCAGCCACAACCCCGCCGCAGCGAGCAAAATGCCAGATACTGTGCCGACAATCATGATCGGTCCATCGGCCTGTGCGGCCGCAAGTTCCGTCCACTTCGGCAAGGCCCACAGCACGCCACCGGCGTACAGTCCTCCGAGAATCGCACCCAACCACGCGGATGCCGTACCGACCACCAGCCATCGCGACAACGTTAACGGCTGCACCTGACTGCGATCCTGCCCGACCTTCGCCTCTTTCAGTACCGACTTAATCCACCGCGCTGCCGCCACACAGACTGCTGTGAGCAACCAGGGAAACCCCAGGTCCCACCAACTTCGCGGCCCGAGCGCACCGAAAAACTGTGCCAGAATCATCCATGACGCCAGCGCGAGAACCAGCGCAGATGCTGCCAACGTAATTGGTGAGGTCGGTTTCATCTCTAGGCCCCTTCTCCATCCGCGCTGTCTGCTAGGCGCACCGCGTTTACGTCTTCAAGTGCCAGCTTATCGACGAGTTCCGCGACCCGAACTCCCTCCAATTCGGCATCCGGGTCGGCATCGAGCCATGGCACCAGCACAAAGGCACGCTCGGTTGCCCACGGGTGCGGCAGGGTCAGAGTCGAATCGTCAGAAATAATCTCCTCGCCGGATTCCTTGTCGATGACCTGCACAATGTCCACGTCGAGCGCCCGCGGCCCCCAGTGAATTTCACGCACTCGACCAGCGTCATTTTCCAGTTTCCAACCAGCTTTCAGTAGCTCCATTGGTGTCCGGCGCGTGTCAACAATGAGTACGGCGTTGAGGAAGTCACCCTGCTCTACCCCACCCCAAGGCGGGGTGGCATAAATTTTTGAGGCTGCGACCAATTCATCGGCGAAGAAGTCCTGCACACCTGTTAGGTTTTCTCGCGCGCGATCCATGTTCGCGCCGATAGAAAGAACTGCGCGAATCATGCCAACCGCTTCTTCCGCGAACGGCGAGCTGTCACCGCAGCGTCATCGAAGTCGAGCGGAATGGGCGCATGTGGTTTGTGAATGGTCACTTCCACCGCATGCAACAGTGGGGACAATCCGCGTTCGGCGCGGGCGTCGTCGTCGGCAAGCACTGCTTCGGCGATCTCGGTCGCGACTGTTTCAATGAGGTTGCGAGGAGTGCCGGTCAAAATCCCGTGCGCTGTGGCTGCAATGTCGGCGTAGTTGACGGTGTCGTCCAGCTCATCGCTCGCAGCAGCACCGGAGAAATCCAGCCACAGGGTGACATCACAGATGAAGTCCTGGCCATCCCGGCGCTCGAAGTCGAGACAACCGTGGTAGCCGTGGGCTTTCAGACCTTTGAGTTCAATACGATCAGCCACTGTGTTTACGCGTCTCCTTCCAGAGTCGACTCGGCTGGTGATTCCGCAGCCGACTCGTCGTGCTGCGCAGCGCGGTTAGACCCACCTTCCGGATAGTCGCCGGCCGCTGTGTAACCGGTCAGTGAACGTCCAAGGTTCCATGCCTGCGCCACACGCACTGCGTCGAGGTTGTCGGCCACATTGTGAACTCGAACCGCCCATGCGCCCGCCGCTGCGGACAGCGCGGAAATTGCGGTAGTCGCGGCATCAGCCTGCTTTGGTGCGCGTACCTCACTGCCAACGGCGGCGACGAAACGCTTGCGGGAAGCACCGACCAACACGGGGAAACCGAGGTCAATAAGCTCCGGCAGGTCGTGGAGGAGCGCCCAATTGTCATCGGCATTTTTGGCAAAGCCCAGGCCTGGGTCGAGGACAATATTTTCCTCGACGATTCCGGCGCCCATGGCACCGTCGACAAGCTGAAGCAGGTGCTCACGGACATCGGCGACAATGCCGTCCGGGTGAGTTTCGGCGCGCCCAGAAGCGGAGCCGAAGCGATCGGTCTTCCAGTGCATCAGACAGATGGGCACATCGGCATCGGCGCAGACTGCGTACATGTTGGGGTCTGCGAGACCGCCGGAGACATCGTTGATGAATACCGCACCCTCGGCGATTGCTGCCTCTGCGACACTTGCGCGCATTGTATCGACGCTGATCAGGTGCCCGTCTGCCGCGAGCTCGCGGACCACCGGCACGACCCGGGCAATTTCCTCATCCTCGGAAACGCGGTGTGCGCCAGGGCGAGTGGACTCGCCACCGATGTCGAGAATATGTGCGCCTTCAGCGAGGAGCTCGTGCGCATGGGCAATCGCCGCGTCGAAGGTCTTGTACAGGCCGCCATCGGAAAAGCTGTCCTCGGTGACGTTGACAATGCCCATCACCTTGCAGAGCTGATTCTCGACACCCATCTCCGCCTGCTGTCCTGCCTGCGCTTGCAAGGGGGATTCAGTCACCTTGTTGTCCAGCCTTTCCAATCGACCATTTAACTGTTGCGTTAGCTCTTGCGGATCAGCGCCATTGCCTCTGCGCGCGAACGGGCATCCGTCTTGAAGCCACCGCGGACGGCTGATGTCACCGTGCGCGCACCCGGCTTACGGATACCGCGCATGGCCATGCAGAGATGCTCCGCTTCAATAACGACAATCGCCGAGGCCGGATCCAGCCGCTCCACCAAGGCATCCGCAACCTGACTGGTCAGCCGCTCCTGCACCTGCGGGCGCTTCGCATAGCCATCGACCAGACGAGCGAGTTTGGACAGGCCCGTCACACGACCGTCCTTGCCCGGAATGTAACCAATGTGGGCAACGCCAAAGAACGGCACCAAGTGATGCTCACAGGTGGAGTAAATCGGGATGTCCTTGACCAAAACGAGTTCCTGGTGATCCTCGTTGAAGGTCTTCGCCAGCACCTCAGACGGATCTTCAAACAGGCCCGCGAAAACCTCGCGGTAGGCTCGCGCCACTCGCGCCGGTGTCTCCTTCAGGCCTTCCCTGTCGGGATCCTCACCGACGGCAATCAACAGTTCACGAACCGCAGCCTCGGCTCGCTCCTGATCGAATTCGCGCTCCATGATGTGTACTTATCGCTCCTCGTTGGTGTCCGGCTTGTCCTGCCAGGCGCTGTTGTCTTCGTTTCGCTTGACGACGCTGTCTTTATCCGAATCGTGCATCTGTGCACCCTTGTCATCGGAGTTGTCGGCGTTCTTCGCGTTTTCCGAACGTTCTGTGTGTTCCGGCTGCTCGTTATCCGGCAGGCGGAATCCGCGCAGTTCCTGCTGCTGTCCCGCCGACGGCATCACCGTAGTCGGGGTGGCATCGCTACCAGAGTTTTCCTGGTGGTGACGTCCACCCTGCCTGTCCCACGGCATCTTCGGAGGGGCAGGGATATTCGCGGGGCCGTTGCCACCGTCGCTACCAATACCGGTTGCCTTCGAGCCGAAGTCCGGGGAGCCTGCCGGGTAGTTAGCAGTGCCCGGGTGCTGGCCACGCGCGTTGCCCTGGCCATCCTGCGAACCCGGCTGGCTCTGCCCCTCCGGGCGAGGAGCCGGTGCCGGTGCCGGTGCGGCAGCCGAACCGTGCGTGCTGCCGGTATCCTTCGGCGGCCAACCTGGTGCGGTCCAACCAGCCGGCGGTGGGGTGCCACCGTAAACCGGAACATTTGGTCGGTCCTGCTGAGTGCCTGGCAGACCCGGAGCACTAGCATTACCGGCACCAGCGGAGCCTGCCGCCCCCTGACCATTGCCGTTGTTGCCCGCGTCCTGGTTCTCCGGTTCGCGGCGACGCACCGGCGCGAAGATGTTGACACGCTTCGGCGGTTCCTCACCGCGCTCGATTGCCAACTCCACCGGTGTCTTCACCGGTTCGCGGCCATCGGCCGGGTGTTTGGTGTCCCTATCGAAGAAGTTCAGACGCTCACGCGGAACGACATCGGTGAAGATGACTTCCAGATCCGGACGACGTAGGGTCTCCTTCTCCAGCAGTTTCTCAGCCAGAACATCGAGAGTGTCGCGGTTTTCCTTCAAGATGGCGTAGGCCTCGTCATGAGCCTTATTGATCAGCAAACGAACCTGCTGATCAATTTTCGCCGCCACATCTGGCGAGTAGTCCAGAGAGCCGCTGCCACCGCGGCCGACGAACGGGTCGCCCTGCTCCTCCCCGTACTTCACCGGGCCGAGCTCCGGCGACATTCCGTACTCGGTCACCATGGCGCGAGCAATCTTGGTGGCCTGCTCAATATCGGCAGAAGCACCGGTAGTCGGCAGCCCGAAGACCAGCTCCTCGGCAGCGCGACCACCCATGGCGAAGACCAGACGAGCAAAAAGCTCTGGCAGGTTATACATGCCCTTGTCGTCCTCGGGGACGGTCAACGCATGGCCACCAGTGCGACCGCGAGCCAAGATGGTGACCTTGTAAACACGCTCGATGTCCTTCAGCGCCCACGCAGCCAGGGTGTGACCACCCTCGTGGTAGGCGGTGACCTTCTTCTCCTGCTCGGAGATTACCTTGGAGGTACGGCGCGGACCACCGATAACTCGGTCGACTGCCTCTTCCAGCGCATCCGCAGTAATGATATTGCCGTTGACGCGAGCGGTCAGCAGCGCAGCTTCATTCAGCACGTTCTGCAGATCAGCACCGCTCATACCGGCGGTGCGCTTGGCCAGCGACGTCAGATCCGCGTCCGGCCCCAGCGGCTTGTTCCGAGCGTGGACCTTCAGAATTGCCTCGCGGCCCTTCAGGTCTGGTGCACCCACCGGAATCTGTCGGTCAAAACGGCCCGGGCGCAGCAGCGCCGGGTCGAGAATATCCGGACGGTTGGTCGCAGCCATGATGATCACACCTTGACGATCACCAAAACCATCCATTTCCACCAGCAGCTGGTTCAGGGTTTGCTCACGCTCATCATGGCCGCCGCCCATACCGGCACCACGCTGGCGACCGACGGCGTCAATCTCGTCGATGAAGATAATGCACGGGCTGTTTTCCTTGGCCTGATTAAACAAGTCACGGACACGAGAGGCACCGACACCGACGAACATTTCGACGAAGTCCGAACCCGAGATGGTGTAGAAAGGCACTCCTGCCTCACCAGCGACGGCGCGGGCGAGCAAGGTCTTACCGGTACCGGGAGGCCCGTAGAGCAGGACACCACGCGGAATCTTGGCGCCGAGCTCCTCATAGCGAGCTGGGTGCTGCAGGAAATCCCTAATCTCGTCGAGTTCCTGGACGGCCTCATCGGCACCAGCAACATCCTCGAACGTATTGGTCGGGGTCTCCTTGTTCAGCAGCTTGGCGCGGTTGCCACCAAAGCCGAACATGCCGTTCTTGCCGCCTTGCATGCGGCTGAAGAAGTACATGATGACGAAGAAGAAGATCACCATCGGCAGCAGGAAACCCAAGGTGGACATCAGGAAGGAATCCTGCGTGACCTTGGTATTGAACTTCTCCATGCCCTTGGCGGCAGCGACCTTGTCAAAGACCTGGTCGGTCGCACGCGCTGGATACTTGGTCATCACCTTCGTGACGTCCTCAGTACCCTCGACCTCCACGCCCTTCTTCAGGGTGAGGCGAATTCGCTGTTCGCGATCGTCAATCTGAGCTTCCGTGACATTGCTCTTATCCAATTGGGTCAGGGCAACGGACGTATCCACCTCGCGGTATTCCCGGGAATCATCCGCCAGCTGAGTAATAGCAAAGAGGATAATCAGGATGATGCCGGCAACGGTGGCAAACCGGAACACCTTTTTCTTGTCCATACAGTGGGTTCGCTTTTCGCTCTCTACATCTATTAGTTGCTTTTATTAATTGTACGCATCAACGAGTTCTTCTCGAAGACACATCAATGACACAACATGGGGCCAGGGCTCATGGCACCTGACCCCACAGTAGGCATAACGCATCGCAACCGAAAAAAGTTTCCAACTCCTACTCTTCATAGCTAGAACACAGCTAGAACAGCGTGAGGGTGCGCGCGCAATGCCCGTCGTAAAGCATCGGCACTGTGCAGTAAGTGCCGAAGATTGACCTAGTTCTGATAAACGCGCGGGTGCAGCGTGCCGACGTACGGCAGGTCGCGGTAGCGCTCGGCGTAATCCAGGCCGTAACCGATGACGAACTCGTTCGGAATATCGAAGCCAACATCCGCAACGTCCAGTTTGGTGCGCACAGCCTCCGGCTTACGCAGCAGCGTAATGACCTCCAGGGAGCGCGGATTACGGTTGCGCAGGTTCTTCATCAACCAGGACAGGGTCAGACCAGAGTCAATGATGTCCTCAACGATCACGACATCGCGTCCCTCAATATCGCGATCCAGATCCTTCAAAATACGCACCACGCCTGACGACGAGCTGGAGTTTCCGTAACTGGAAACCGCCATAAACTCCATCTGGCTGGGAATGCTGAGCTGACGGGCGAAGTCAGTCAGGAAGAACACCGCGCCCTTGAGCACTGCGACCAGAATCAGATCGCTGTCGGCATCTTTGTACTTCTCATTCACACGATGCGCCATCTCGGCAATGCGAGCATGCAGCTCCTCTTCGCCAATGAGAACTGCCTCTACCTCATCGCCGTAGGGGTTTGCGGGGACGTTGAAATCCTTCACATCATGCATCGCATTTCCTTTCCGCACTTCTATGGCGGCGTGTCGATGGAGCGTAACTGCCCCAGTGCAAGTTCAGGGTTAAGGCAACCGATAGTTCTCAGCCGCCGGAAGTTGGATTGCGGCACCTTTTCTTAAGACACCGCAGGACGATTCATTACCAATTGTAGAGTGCCATCTTTTCGCTCAACGACCAACCTGGCATTTCTGTCAGCACCATCGCGCCCGCGGGTCACCGGCACTTCCCCCTGGCCGTGATAGCGGTGCACGAGCGCCATAACCATGTCGATCTGTTTACTGCTGGGCTCGGCACCCGCTTGCCTCAACCAACGAGCGAGGACGCGCACCGCGATGGCGTCGTCAAGCTCAGCGACCCCTCGCACAGACAGGCTCCCGCTTGCCGACGTCACTTCCTCCCCCAGCAGCGCATCCAGAGCCGACTCGGCGTGAGCGTCCAAAAAGTCATTGTCGACTGCTGCAATCCCCGCAGTCTTAGCGAGATTTTCCGCAACTCCCGGACCCAGCTCCTGCTCCAGCAGCGGCAAAATCGTCTTTCGAACCCGGACACGGGCGTAATGGTCGTCCTGATTGTGTGGGTCGTGCCAGACTTTTAGGCCCAGCTCTTCACAGCAGCGCTGAGTGTCGGTGCGTCGCACACCGAGCAGCGGACGCAGAATCCGAGTCCCGTCCGACCACGTGAGATTGTCTCTGATAGCGGACAGCGCCTGCGGGCCGCCCCCTCTGGCCAGCCGCAGCAAAACTGTTTCCGCCTGGTCGTCCAACGTGTGGGCGAGCATCAGTGCCGCACCTCGAGATTGGGCAATCTGCCGTAGGACTCGGTGTCGAGCCAAACGCGCCTCGTATTCGGGACCGCGGTCGGAATCGTTATTGATATCGACCGCGATAACCTCGGCCGTAGCCCCCATCCCCCGAGCCATGGTGGCGGCACGCTCGGCGACTTCTGCAGAGCCCTGCTGAAGCTGATGATCAACGACGACGGCGTGAACGTTGCGGCCGGCCAGTGCCCCCTTGGACCCGAAAGCTTCCGCACAGGCCCCGGCGGTCAGGGCGAGCGAATCCGCACCGCCGGAAAGCCCAATGACGATACCGCTGCCCAACTCCTGCCCCACCTGCGGCACTATCGCGCGAACAGCTTGCCGAATGATGAGGAAATGAGGGCTGCGGTCCGGCCAAAAAGGTCTAGCCAACGCGCCCACCACTTGCGATGGTTTCCATCGCTGTAAGCAGAATTCGCTCCTGAGTCGGGCGCGCGATTAGCTGCACCGGCAATCCAGAAGTCGGCTCCACAACGATGCCGGCCGGGAATCCCAGGTAATTCCACGTCGAAACGTAAGGGGTGAAGCGCAGATTGGACAACAGGTTCACAATCCAGGGCATGCGATGCCATGCGCGGATCCGCGGTGGATTCTTGGCCAGAGCCGGAGTAATCAAGATGGTGTCACCCGGCAGCTCACGCTCGATGCGGGCGCCATCGCGTGCCACTTGGCGGCCATTGATTGTGAAACGCAGCAAGCGCCCAATGCCAGCGTGGACTCGGTTGCGCCACTCCAGGTGATCCGGGCACGGCTCGTCACGAAGCTGATCTGCCACCCCCGCAGTCCAGCGCGCGAGCATCGGCAGCGGGTTCAGCGGGTACGGCATGTTCTTTTCCGTGACGGCAAAGCCCTTGTCCGCGAATACTCTCGCCGCCTGTTGCGCCGCATCGACGTACTCCGGTGCAGCCTTTAACCCGAATACGGGCGCAGTGGTGTCCACGCTGACGGCGAAGTTTTCAGGCAGGGTCTTCGCCGGATCCTCCGCATCCACCATGCCATTTGTGAGGATCTTGGTAATCAGGCGCAAGTCCTCGTTGTTGACTGTGAGCACCCCTTGGACAGACATTCCGTACCAGTCATTGCCGCCCACGCGCCCCGGCATTGTTCCCGGGGTCGCCTTCAGGGTCGAAAGCCCGCAGCACGCTGCAGGGATACGCAGCGACCCCATGCCGTCGTTGCCCTGCGCAAAAGGAACCATCCCAGCGGCGACAGCCGCTGCGGATCCGCCGGAGGACCCACCCGGGGTGTGCCCCGGCAGAATCGGATTATCGACGGCCAGCCCCGGCAGCGTCGTCGTCCCCCACGTACAGAACTGCGGATTCACCGTAGTTCCCACCGCGATTGCACCGGCGCTAGTCAACTGCTGGACAAACGGGTTCTCTAGAGCAGTGTTTTCCTTCAGCGCGAATGGCACACCTGCGAGCGGCAACTCCGAGAGGTTCTCGCTGTGCTCGAGTTCCCGCGCAACCTGCAGAGCCCTATCCGCCCACACTTCACGGAAGGCATGAATCCCTCCATCCAGTCTGGCGATAGCGTCGAGACTGCGCTGCACGCTGTCGACCGGGCTTAGCTTTCCCTCGCGAACCTGCGCGGCAATCTCGTGGACGGTGGGCAAGTTCCTAATCGCGGAAGTGTGAGAGGCCATTGCGGATTCATCTCCTCAAATTATTTTCAGTGGTAAATGAATCTCAGTTTAGATATCTGCCAGGGCGCTCGCTGCCTTATCGGACGCAGCTCTTGCCGGCAACAGGCTCGCCTCGTTGGAAATCAGTGCGAACGTCAGCACCTGTCCCGACTTCGTCACCACATACCCCGCCAACGCCGAGGCTTTATTCAGCGTGCCTGTCTTCGCACGGACGATGCCCGCCCCGGACTGGCCGGCAAAGCGCGTCGCCAGAGTGCCGGACACCGCCGCCACCGGCAGGCTATCCAACAGTGGGCGCAACGACGTGCTTTCCGACGACTCCTGTGACTCCCCCAGTCCCCCCTGCTCGGCCGATTCCACCGGACCCGCGGCGGAATTGAGCACCTCGGAGAGATGCTGCGGAGAAATACGGTTATCCGTGCTCAGGCCGCTGGAGTCCGACAGCACCGCACCATCGAGAGGAAAACCGTGCTCCGCGAGAGTGTCACGCACGGCACGTGCGGCCCCATCAAAGGTCGGCGGCAGACCGCGAGAGATAGCCACCTCACGGGCAATGGACTCGGCGAGCACGTTGTCGCTGTAGTTCATCATCTCGTGCACACGGGTAACCAGCGGGGCTGACTGCACGAGCGCGATGAGGTTTGGATCCAGAGGCAGTGACTGACCATCCTTGGCCGCATCCCTCAGACTGCCTCCGTTTTCCGCACCAAGCGCCTCGGCCAGTGCATCAGCGGCATCCACAGCCGGCGTGGCGCTGCGCTGCGATTCTTCATTCGTCGGATCGATACGACCGGCGTCCATCATCACCGACTCCACCGGTGCGATGTAGCCGTCCTCCAGCCCCGCACGCTCCCAGGTCTCGTGGAAACTCTCGGTGAATAGAGAGTTGTCGAGATAGACCTTGCCGACCCCCTCCGGAATGACCACGGAAATCTTTTTCGCCAACTCAGCGATTGAAGCCGAGTCCTGGAAGAACCCTTCCCCGTCCTTGCTTAAGGTGGGGTCGCCCCCGCCGTGCAAAACGATGTCATTAGTCCCCGTAACCCGGTAGACGCGAGTGGAAACCCGATGATCTTCACCTAAGTCCAACAGTGCGGCAGACGCGGTGAGAATCTTCATGCTGGACGCCGGCAAGGCCACCGCGGTGTCATTGATCCCCCACAGTTTCTGGCCGGTCGAAGCATCGCTGACAATTCCATGCAGCTCACCGAAAGCTGGATCAGCCGCAGCAGCGTCCATGATGGCGCTGACTTTTTGGGCCAGAGTGCCGTCGTCAAGCGAAGACTGCGCAGCCGTCACAGGAGCGGAAACATGACTGACGGCGGGCGGCGCATCGACCACAGTCTGACGATTGTTATTGACGACAACCGCTACGCCGCTGCCCGCTGCAATAACGAGAACACCGGCGATGGCACCGCCGATTTTCAGTCCGCGCGACTTCTTGGATTTGCCGGATTTTACGGAACTGGGCGATTTTGGCGTGCCCTTAGCGGCGGTTTTGGAGCTGTCAGAGTCGGTACTCCCCACGGTCACAAACACCTTCTTCCTGGAAACAAAACCTCACTTAAGGTGCACAAATAAACGGTTTTGAGCGGGTTTCGCATAAGATAGCCGTCAGAGAAGTGTACACCGATTATAAGGAGTCATCGCCGTGAGCGTTGAGGTCACTATTGAGATCCCGAAGGGTCAGCGCAACAAGTACGAAGTCGACCATGAGACCGGCAAGGTCTACCTCGACCGTTACCTGTTCACCCCAATGGCCTACCCGGCCGACTACGGCTTCATCGATGAAACCCTCGGCGAGGATGGCGACCCGTTGGACGCTCTCGTAATCCTGCCGGAGCCGGTTTTCCCGGGCGTTATTGTCAAGGCTCGTCCGCTCGGCGTTTTCAAGATGACCGACGAGGCCGGCGGCGACGACAAGCTGCTGTGCGTCCTGGATGACGTCCGCTTTGACCACTACCAGGACATCGACGATGTCTCCCAGTTCACCAAGGACGAGATTGAGCACTTCTTCGTCCACTACAAGGACCTGGAGCCGGGCAAGGAAGTTTCCGGTTCGGGCTGGGGCGACAAGGCCGAGGCTGAGCGCATCCTGGCTGAGGCTATCGAACGCCACAAGTAAGAGCCACAGTTAAGAATTGCGCTGACCAACCCCCCTTCCTGGGGTTCACCCCTTTGACGCAGTTCCTGTGATTCAGCGCTACGGCCGTCGGAGTTTTCCTCCGGCGGCCTTTGCGCTTCCGGCGATAAGGCCAGATTGCGTATAGTGCGCACTATGGAAACCGTAAACGTATCTGAAGTACCCGAAGACGCACAGATCATTGATGTCCGCTCACAGATGGAGTGGAATGACGGCCATGCCACCGGCGCCATTCACATCCCCATGGAAGAGATTCCGTCCCGCTACGGCGAGCTGGATCTGGATTCCGACATTTACCTGATGTGCCGCTCCGGTGGACGTGCCGCTCAGGTTTCTTCCTGGTTGGAGAAGAACGGTATCGACACCATCGTCATCACCGGTGGCATGATCGACTGGGAGCACTTCGGCCGCCCGATGGAGAAGGCCAACTAAATCAACTACAACTGCCCTGCCTACCTGCAGGGCAGTTTTTCATTTATTTACCCACCCCAAAGCACCGACCTTCTAACAATCCGCAGGCAAACAGGGGCATTATTAGTTGGCCATGTCCCATTATTGATGGTTCCCCAGATTGTCTAGTATGGGAAGTATGTCTGATTCATCCGTACTTTCCTCGGCAGACTCCGCCGACGCCAGCGGTGGTGTGGCAGCCGACGTAGGCGCGAAGGTGCCTGCTGTCGACGCACAGAGCGGCACCAAGGCGAAGAAGGCTCGCAAGGGGGCGAAAGCCAAAAACAAGGCCAGTGCTAAGGCCAGAACTAAGTCCAAGTGCAAGCCCGGCTCCGCAAGCGAACCCGCCGTCGCACCGGCGGCCCTGCGCAAATCCGCGTCCTGGTGTCTGGCAAAGCTCGACGCGGCTGTCCGTACCAGTGTCAACGCGGCTCTTGGCCGCACTCAGATTGAGTCGATTTCCATCCGCGGGTATTGGGTTCTGGAGGCCATCGCCGATGGCGGCGACATGGCTCAAACCGAGCTGAGCGCACTGCTCGGCATGGATCGCTCTGACATGGTTCGCCTAATCGACTCTCTGGAGTCGGCAAATCTAGTCGAGCGCACCCGGGACTCCAAAGATCGTCGCCGCCAGCTCATCGCGCTGACAGAAACGGGCAACACCACCCGCGCATCTCTGCGACGCTCACTCCGCAGAGCCGAGCGCGCCGCCGTCTCCGAATGTGCACCCGAGGTACGCGCACTGCTTGCATCGCTTGCCGACGACTCCGCTGCAAGCCACGAAAATGACACCGGTACTCCGCTTTCTGACAATGCCGGCGCGAAGAATCCTGAGACCGCTACCCCAGAGGCCACGGCCACTGAGACAGACACCAAGGGCATGGCGGAGAATAAGACGCAGGCGACGTCGTCAAGCGATGCCCAGCGTCCTAAACGGAAGAAGTCGAAGAAGAAGAAAAAGCGCAAGAAGAATAAGAAGGGGGCTCTCAAGTGACAACCACTGAAGCGAAGTTCCTACGCACTACGGAACAGCCGCTTGAGCGCACACTCATTGACATTGTCCGGGCGACCGCGCGAAGGTTCCCTGAGGCTGAGGCCATCGATGACGGCGAGGTTGTCGTCACGTATGCGGAATTGATCAACGAGATTGATTCCACAGCTACGTGGCTCTACGAACAGGGCATCCGTCGCGGCGACCGCATTGGTGTGCGGATGCCGTCGGGAAGCCGCGAGCTCTACCTGGCAATTTTGTCCATTATGGCTGCCGGTGCCGCCTACGTTCCGGTGGATGCGGACGACCCCGACGAGCGTGCCGAAATGGTCTTCGGCGAGGCCGGTATCGCCGGTTACTTCGATGCTGAAGGCCTACATTTGGCTGGCTCCACGGCACGTAATCGCCCCCGCCCGCTGGACTCCGACGCCGACTCCGACGAGGAAGAGACGGAACCGACGCCGCCAAGCGCACGCGAGATTATCTCGCAGGAGCCCACTCCTGACGATGACTGCTGGATTATTTTCACCTCTGGCTCCACCGGTAAGCCCAAGGGCGTGGCGGTCACCCACCGCAGCGCCGCCGCTTTTGTCGATGCGGAGGCCCGATGGTTCTTGGCCAACCACCCGGAAGGGCCGCTCGGCCCGGACGACCGCGTTCTCGCCGGCCTGTCCGTCGCCTTCGACGCCTCCTGTGAGGAAATGTGGCTGGCCTGGCGAAATGGTGCCTGCCTGGTGCCGGCCCCGCGTTCGCTGGTGCGCTCCGGTGTGGACCTGGGCCCATGGCTGATTTCCCGCCACATCACCGCTGTTTCCACGGTGCCGACACTGGCCGGCCTGTGGCCCGCCGAGGCACTCGACAGCGTGCGCCTGCTCATCGTCGGCGGCGAGGCCTGCCCGCAAGAGCTGGTCGAGCGACTGTCCACCCCAGAACGCGAAATGTGGAACACCTACGGCCCCACTGAGGCCACCGTCGTGGCCTCCGGCATCGAGCTGAAGCCTGGCAAGCCCGTGACCATTGGTTTTCCTCTGGACGGCTGGGACCTCACCGTTATCGACGAGGAGGGCAACCCCGTCCTACCGGGCACCAAGGGCGAGCTGGTCATTGGCGGTGTGGGACTCGCACGATACCTGGATCCGGAGAAGGACGCCGAGAAGTACGCGCCGCTGCCAGCCCTGGGCTGGGAGCGCGCGTACCGCACCGGCGACCACGTCATCATGGATGAGGACGGACTGTACTTCACCGGCCGCGTCGACGATCAGGTGAAAATCGGCGGGCGCCGTATTGAGCTCGGCGAGGTCGAGGCGCACCTGGCTGCCCTCCCCGACGCTACTCAGGCGACTGTCGTGGTGCAGAAGACCGGTGCTGGCGACTCCATCCTGGTCGGCTACGTCGGCGCCGGTGGCGACGCCGCAGCCATGGACTACGACAAGTGCATGGACACTCTCCGCGATGCCATGCCAGCCGCGATGGTGCCACGCCTGCACATCATGGATGAGCTGCCGGTACGCACCTCCGGCAAGGTCGACAAGGCGGCGTTGCCGTGGCCACTGCCTGCGCGTGCGGGGGAGGGCGACGTCGACAAGCTGAACCCTGTGGAGAAATGGCTGTCCGATATCTGGGCGGACGTGCTGTCCGTACCTGCGCCCGGCGCGGCCTCGGACTTCTTCGCCCTGGGCGGCACGTCGCTGGCGGCGGCGAGCGTCATCGCGCGTATTCGTCAGCGCGCCCCACAGGTCGCCGTGCGCGATCTCTACGACCACCCACGCCTGGGAAACCTCGCCGAGGAACTGGTCGCTCGCGGTTTCATCAGCGACGACATGCTTGCCGACGACGCCAGCGACCCCACCGCCCACCTGGAAAAGGTGCCCGAGCCGACGCCTGTCTCCCGCAAGACCCGTTGGGCGCAGGTCGGCCTCATGGTGCCGCTGCAGTGGGCACGTGGTATGCGCTGGGTAACGTGGCTTGCGATTATCAACTGGGTTATCGGCGGGCCGCTGGCACTACCAGGCTGGTTGGTGGCTGTACTGGCCGTGTTGTTCCTGACCCCGCTGGGGGTTATGCCCATCAACGCGGCGACGACACGCCTGCTCACGCGCAACATCGCCCCGGGTGATTACCCGCGTGGCGGCTCGGTGCATCTGTGCCTATGGGCGGCTGAACGCCTGGCAGAGAGCTCCGGCGCCCACTCAGTGGCGGGCGCTCCGTTCGTGCTGTGGTATGCCCGCATGCTGGGTGCCCGCATTGGTAAGGGCGTGAATCTGCACGCGCTGCCGCCGGTGACGGGTCTGGTCAAACTGGATGATTACTGCTCGATCGAGCCGGAGGTAGACCTGTCCGGATACTGGGTCGATGGTGATGTCGTCCACGTCGGCGAGGTCACTATTGGCAAGCACGCCCGCATCGGTGCCCGTTCAACGCTGCTGCCCGGCGCGCGTATCGGCAATGACGCTCACATCGAGGCGGGTTCCACCGTCACCGGTGAAAAAAAGGTCAAGGCTGGTGCGCGCTGGTCGGGTTCCCCGGCTCGCAAGGTCGGCCGGTCCAAGCACCGCTTCCCGGAGGAAGTCCCGCCGGCGCGTCGCCACTGGGTGGCTATCTACGGTCTTACCGCTGTCTTGCTGACGCTGGTGCCGCTGTCCGCTGCGGTCGCGATGGCTGCTGTCATCGGTTGGGGCACGGGACTTATCGACGGCACCACCGAGCTAACCACCTCGAATCTCTGGCCAACGCTGGGCAGCGCCGTGCTGTGGGCTATTCCCGCCACCTTCGTCGGTGTTGCGGTGTATGCCCTGCTGACGCTGATTCTCGTGCGCCTGTTCAGCATCGGCCTGAAGCCGGGAGTGTTCCCGGTGCGTTCGCGCGTGGGTTGGCAGTCCTGGGCGACAATTCGCCTGATGGATGCTGCTCGTCACGACCTGTTCTTCATCTACGCCTCCATGCTGACTCCACTGTGGCTGCGTGCACTGGGCGCCCAGATTGGTCACGACAGCGAGGTCTCCACCGCGATTGGTATTCCGAAGTTCTTGCACGTCAAGGACGAGTCCTTCTTGGCTGACGACACCATGGTCGGCAGCTACGAGCTCGGCGGCGGTTGGCTGCTGGTAGGCGACTCCCGCATCGGCAAGCGCGCCTTCCTGGGCAACTCCGGCATCACGCTTCCGGAACGCAAGCTGGCGAAGAACTCGCTGGTGGCCGTGCTGTCCTCTACTCCGAAGAAGACCAAGTCCGGTTCCAACTGGTGGGGTTCGCCACCAGAGCGCATGCGCCGTGTGGGAACCGTCTCCAGTGATGAGTCGGCGCAGACCTACCGTCCGACTACGGGGTTGAAGGTCGCCCGCAGCATTGTGGAGACGCTGCGTGTCCTGGCGCCGATGGTCTCTCTCATGCTGGCGACGATCACGCTGTTTAGCCTGCAGGGAATTGGTATGTTCACCGCGGAGCTGGTCACTGCAGGTGGCGTTGGCGCTGCCCTGCTCGGCCTGGTGGTCGCGTGGCTGCTCTCCCCTGCCGTGCTACTGATTATTGGTGCGCTGGGGCTGCTCATCACGGTCGTGGCCAAGTGGGTGTGCGTCGGCAAGCACAAGCCCGGTGACCACCCGCTGTGGAGTAAGTTCGTCTGGCTCAATGAGCTGCAGGATACGTTCGTCGAAATGGTCGCCGCGCCGTGGTATCTGAACCCGGCGATGGCCACCGGCGGTATCGCACGCGCGATGCGGCTGCTCGGCGCGAACGTTGGCCACGGCGTGTGGCTGGAGACGTACTGGCTGCCCGAGACCGACCTGATCACGATCGAGCGAGGTGCTTCTGTCGGCCGCGGTTGTGTCGTTCAGACGCACCTGTTCACCGACCGCGTGATGACGCTCGACACCGTCCACATCGGACACGGCTCCGTCCTGGGACCGCACTCGGTCGCACTGCCGGCATCTGTGCTTGACGACGGCTGCCGCGTCGAGCCCGGTTCCCTCGTCATGCGCGGTGACCACGTTCCTGCACACACCTCCTGGCGAGGTAACCCAATTGAGCCGGTAGTGACAAAGAAGAAGTAGCCCGGCTTGTGTAGGGCTTTGTAGGAGCTTTGTTGGGGCCTTGTTGGGACCTTGTTGGCACAACGGGCTGCAAATGTGAAACTGTGCAAGCTTATAGCACTTTCAAGCCATTTTTCGGGCAATTTTTGCTATAAACGCAGTCAGTAACTCACATTGGCCCGCTGCCGCCAGCCATAAACGCAGTCAGTAACTCACATTGGGGCTAAGTAGGGTTAAGTAGCAAAAGGTGCCCACCCGGCGACACGCCGAGCGGACACACTTTTGCTACTTAACCCGCTATTTATTTTTCGGCTTTTTGGTTCCGGCTTACTCTGCTAGCTGCAAACGAGCCTGCTTCGCTGCGGCTACCAATACTTTCAGTGAAGCCGTAACCTCTTCCCAACCTCGGGTCTTCAGACCGCAGTCCGGATTGATCCACAGCAAGCTGGGGGCAACACTTTCGAGCGCATCTTCCACGAGCTGGCTGACTTCTCCGTCCGTCGGCACGCGAGGCGAGTGGATGTCCCAGACGCCTGGACCAATCCCACGAACGTATCCCTCATCCTTCAGCGCTGCGAGCACCTGCATGCCGTTGCGAGCTGCTTCGATGGACGTGACATCGGCGTTGAGTTCATCGACGGTGTCAATGAGCTCATTGAAGTCCGAGTAGCACATATGCGTGTGAATCTGAATCTCGTCAGCCACGCCAGAGGTAGCCAGGCGGAAGGACCCCACAGCCCACTTCAGGTAGGCGGACTGGTCCGCTTCATTCAGGGGCAACAACTCGCGAATGGCTGGCTCATCGACCTGCACAATCTGCGCTCCAGCGGCCACGAGATCTGCAATCTCATCGCGCAAAACCAGCGCAACGTTATCCGCAGTGTCACCGATGGGCTGGTCATCACGGACAAACGACCATGCCAACATGGTCACTGGCCCAGTGAGCATTCCCTTGACGGGAAGGTCAGTCATGTTTGCTGCAGCCTTGTACCACTGCACCGTCATCGGCTCTGGCCTGGTGATATCACCGTAGAGAATCGGCGGCCGCACGCAGCGGGAACCGTAGCTTTGGACCCAGCCATTGGTGGTGGCAAGGTAGCCGTCCAGCTGCTCCGAGAAGTACTGGACCATGTCGTTGCGCTCAGGTTCACCGTGAACCAGCACATCGAGCCCCAGTTCTTCCTGCTGTTCAATGGCAGATCGAATTTCAGCGAGCATTGACGACTCGTAGTCAGCTGGGGTGAGCTCTCCCGAGCGCAGCTGTGCACGTGCACGTCGAATGCTATTGGTCTGCGGGAAGGAACCGATTGTGGTGGTCGGCAGCGGAGGCAGGTTAAGGGTCTCAGCCTGAGCCGCCTGGCGAGCTGCAAACGGGGAACGGTTACGGTCGCTATCCTCGATTGCCGCCAAAGCTTCACGAACTTCAGGCTTAACAATCCGCTTCGATTCTGCCCTCGATGCCAGTGCTGCCCGGGACTCCCTCAACACCTTCAAATCCGCGGCATCGAGTTGGCGGTCATTCAACTTAGCATCAAGCGCCCTCGCCAAGAGTGTCACCTCGGCGATTTTCTCATCGCCGAAGGCCAGCCACTGCAGCACCTCGGCTTCTTCTTCGCTCGGGTTTTCCGAGGCCAGGGAGTACGGGACATGTAGCAGCGAACAGCTAGTCGACACCGCGATGGGGCCTCGAGCTGCCAGCTTCTCCAGCGTCGCCAGGGCTGCATCCAAGTCGGTGCGCCACACATTACGACCATCGACGATTCCCGCGACCAGCAGTTCCTTGCCAGTCCAATGCGGCAGCTCGGAGCTACCAGCTACCAGGTCGCAACCAATGGCCTGCACGCCTGTGCCAGAAAGGGTTTTCAGTGCCTGACCACCATCACCAAAGTAGGTCTGCACCCACAACTTGGTATTCGCAGACTCCGCCACGCCGGCCAACTTCTCGTAGGCCTGGCGAGTCCTAGCAAGAGTCACTTCATCGAGGTCAGTGACCAATACTGGCTCATCGAGCTGAATCCACTCAAAGCCCTTATCCCCCAGTTGAGCGATGATTTCCGCGTACGCATCGGTCAACTTTTCCAAAAGGCCAAGTGGGTTCGAATCATCGTCGGTACGCGACAGGCTCAAGTAGGTCACAGGACCAATCAAATGAGGGCGCAGCATGGTGGTGGCGCCATTGTTTAAGCTGCAGGAATCATCCAACCAGTCAGTGAGGTCAGAGGTAAATTCAGTATCGGCTGACAGCTCCGGAACAATGTAGTGGTAATTGGTGTCGAACCACTTGGTCATTGCGGATGCCGGTTGCGTCTTCGTACCGCGAGCGGCGGCGAAGTAGTGGTTGATCCATTCCGGTAGGTTGGAACCGTCCGTTTTCGGGACATTCTGGAAGCGGGCTGGAAGCACTCCGAGCAGCGCCGATGTATCCAGCATAGAGTCGTAGAACGAGCGCCCAATTGTCGGAACCGAGTCGATTCCTGCCTTCAGCGCTGCGCCAATGTAGCTATTGACAGTGTTGCGCGCCGTCGCGGCCAGCAGGCCGCCGGTCGCCGGGTCGCGCCAGTAGTTTTCCAGAGCTCTTTTGAGCTCACGATTACGCCCTATCCGCGGAATGCCCGCGAGGGTTGCGTGAATTGCCATGATCTCGTGATTTCCTCGTCAGTCGTGATCAGCATCGGGTATGAAATTGCACAACCGGCAGGCATTCGGACTTGTCATCACTGAAAAGATTGGTTATCAACGCGTCGGATAAACCAAAGCTCTGGCAGTGATGCTTACCGTTGCGGGACAGTTCCGGACTTGCACCGGGATTCCCCTGCATAACTCGAAGGCCTTATGCGCGCTAGGCTCAAAACACACCTTGCGCGGAAAACGTGCGATATGCAGCACTTTCCTTAATGAACACCTTCGAGGCGGCTGTGGATGTGAAGTATATCGCAATATACAAATATCTCATTCACTTAGCCCCCTCCCCGAGCCTTTGCTTTGATGCTCTCCTGCTGGGGCCAAAGTGATTAAGCTCGTAGTCATAAAAGCTATTTATCCCACCTCTTTTCAAGGAGTGACCTCGAGTGACACAGGCTTCCGAAATTACTCTGAGGGGCGCCAAGATTCCGTTCGATGGCCCGGTCCAGTCAGGCGTTGAACAGCCCGGTCAGGCACATCTTCGCCTTGTCGCATTCGATTTGAAGGACGGCATCGACGCAGCAGATCTGAAGGAACTGTTCTCCTCGCTTACCGACGTTGCCCGCCGCCTCACCCAAGGCCAGGACATCGAGGGATATCTGGAACCGGAAATGGTCGCAGCCACTGCAAACCTGACTATCACAGCCGGTTTCGGTGAGCGCATCTTCGACGTCCTCGGCAAACCAGGGCGCAAGCCGGCTGGTCTGCACGATATCCCGTCATTCCAGCATGACATGCTCCGCCCTGAGTGGGGTCAGTCTGACTTCGCCCTGCAGTTGTGCGGTGATGACCTCGTCACCGTTACGGCCGCGTCCCGTCTACTGGAAAAGAAGGCGGCTCCGTGGGCTCGCGTGAAGTGGTTCCAGAAAGGCTTTTCCTACGCCTGGGGTTCGCAGCCTCACGGCGCTACCCCACGCAACCCGCTGGGTCAGCTCGACGGCACCGTCAACCCGTCCACTCCAGATGAATGGTCCGAACAGGTGTGGATCGACTCCAAGGACAAGGCGATTAACAACTCCTGCGTGATGGTTGTTCGCCGTATTGCGCTCGACTTGAACAATTGGGAGGAGCTCAGCACCGACGAACGCTCCATCGTTATCGGTCGTGACTTCCACACCGGCGCTCCTCTTTCCGGCGGCAACGACGAGTTCGATGAAGAGGACATGGACGCCGTCGATGACCAGGGCGAGTACCTCATCCACCGCCAGTCTCACTTGGCACTGTCCCGTGAGCAGGATGGCCAGCCTGACGACGCCCTGCGTCGCCGCGCCTATGCATACGAAGACCAGCCCGGTGAGCCAGCTTTCCCGTTCGAAGGACCGAACGTTGGCCTGGTCTGGGTTGCATTCCAGAAGAACCCGGACAACCAGTTCAGCGCAATCCAGGCCCGTTTGGATCGCGGCGATTTGCTCAATGAGTGGAACCGCCATATCGGCTCCGCTGTGTACTGGATCGCCCCTGGCACCACCCCAGATTCCTACTGGGGTCAGGAGTTGATTGAGGGGTAAAGGCTGCAAGCTGGCAGGCTAAAGTCTGACGGACTAAAAAGCTGGCGGGCTGCAAATGTGAAACTGACCCAGTTTATGACACTTTCGAGCAAAATTTCTGGCCGTTTTTGTCATAAACTCAGCCACTAACTCGCATCGCCCCGCCGCTGCGAGCCATAAGGGCATCGCCCCGCCGCCGCCAGCCATAAGAAAACGCCCGCCGAGTGCCTGAGCACTCATGCGGGCGTTACCTCTAGACAAGAATTTTGTCAGTTACGAGCCACCGAATTAGTCACCAATCTGGTCGCGGCCACGCTTAACAATCTTCGGATCCGGAGTACCGACCAGCTCGTGGTCCTTCTCCGTGTACTCAAACTTGCTCAGCACATAACGCATCGCGTTGATGCGGGCACGCTTCTTGTCGTTGGACTTAATGGTAATCCACGGGGACTCATCGGTATCCGTGTAACGGAACTGCTCTTCCTTCGCGCGGGTGTAGTCACCCCAACGGTCCAGCGATGCGAGGTCCATCGGAGAGAGCTTCCACTGACGTACCGGGTCGACCTGGCGAATAGCGAAGCGAGTGCGCTGCTCCTTCTGGGTCACCGAGAACCACAGCTTGGTCAGCGAAATACCGGAGCCCAGAATCATGTTCTCCAGCATCGGAACCTCACGCAGGAACTCTGCATGCTGAGACTCAGTACAGAAACCCATCACGCGCTCAACGCCCGAACGGTTGTACCAAGAACGGTCGAAGAAGACGATTTCGCCAGCGCACGGAAAATGCTCAATGTAGCGCTGGAAGTACCACGAGGTGGACTCACGCGGCGACGGCTTTTCCAGAGCCACAGTACGAGCACCACGCGGATTCAGGTGCTCGTTAAAGCGCTTAATGGTACCGCCCTTACCAGCGGCGTCACGGCCTTCGAAGAGGATGATGTGCTTCTGACCAGTTTCCTTGGTCCAGTTCTGCCACTTCAGAAGCTCAATCTGCAGCTTCCTCTTAATAGACTCGTATTCCTTGCGCGTCATGCGCTCCTCGTACGGGTAGCCATCGCGCCAGGTATCAACCCGCTCACCGTCTGGAGTGACCAGTACCGGATCGTCCTCATCAGAATCATCGACGACGTAACCTTCGGTCTTCGCCAAATCGACGATGTGGAATTCCTCTTCATTCTTGTCAGCCATACCCCTTATCCTACTGAATTTCTCTACCACACGTCCCCCATGCGGGTGCCCTTACCTGCAATTTCCCAGCAGTTAACGTTCCGTCTTACCGAAATTGAGGGGGTGGGACTGCACGCAGCGACCGTCGATAAGCACTGCGCGTACAATAAATGCCATGTTGTTATCCGAGGCTCTTGCCGCACGATCCGAAGTTTCCGACCGGCTGGCTGAGATTAATCGCCGTCTCGCGCTGGTGGCGCAGGTGCAGGAAGGCGATACGCCTGATGAAGATCCGCAAGCGCTTATTGCCGAAGCCGAGCGTCTGATGGCGCGCTTCGAATGGCTGGTGCGCTCGATTAATGCCACGAATTCCGCTACTGCCTTCGAGGACGGAACGCTTAGCGACGCACTTGCGAAGCGCGACCACCTGCTAACACGGCGGCGGTTCTACACCTCCGCAGCCGATCAGGGCTCTGGGCGGCGGGATCGATACTCAGCTTCGGAGATTCGCTATGTCGCCACCGTGGATATCCGGTCGCTGCGCCAGAAAGCCGACAAGGCAGCGAAGGAATACCGGGACTTGGATACCCGTATTCAGCAGGCGAACTGGTCGACGGAGCTTATAGAGGCCGAGAATAAGCCGGCCGAGTAGCTAAGCAGCAAGGGCCGTTAGTGAAACTGGCAGAGCGGAAATTGCGGAATAACCAGTAAGACTCGTTAGCGGGATTTGTAGAATCTAAAAAGTCGGTAGTTGCATCCAGATTGTCGGCGAGCGCGACGGCCCGTCTCTGGCCTTAAAGAGGCACCAAGGATCTCACCTCTGTACTGAGGCAACAGGATGAATAACAGACAGTCCTCGGCATTGCGTACATGGGTACAGATCATCGGTTATTTTTCACTACCAAGCGCTGAGGCGTCTGATGCAACGAGGGTGGGTTCGGGGACTTAAAACTTTCGTCAAATTACACAGAAAAAGCGCCGCTGAGGGACAACCCTCAGCGGCGCTTTTTAGGCTAACTCAAGCAGTTAGAACCTGGGTGCCAGCTGAAAAGTTCAGGCTCGGCTGCAGCTACCAGCTACAGCCATGCCTTAAGCCCATGGCCTTCGTTTAGAAGCCCATGCCACCCATCTCGTCGCCACCCGGCATTGCCGGCATAGCCGGTTCCGGCTTGTCAGCAACAACAGCCTCGGTGGTCAGGAACAGAGCCGCAATGGAAGCGGCATTCTGCAGTGCGGAGCGGGTAACCTTCACCGGGTCGTTGATGCCAGCTTCCATCAGGTCGATGTACTCGCCGGTAGCAGCGTTCAGGCCTTCACCCTGCGGCAGGGAAGCAACCTTCTCGGTAACGACGCCGGCCTCGAAACCAGCGTTCAGAGCAATCTGGCGCAGCGGAGCTGCGAGAGCCGCACGCACGATGCGGACACCGGTTGCCTCGTCGCCGGTCAGACCCAGCTCGTCGTCAAGCACGTGCGAGACCTGCAGCAGTGCGGAACCGCCACCTGCGACGATGCCCTCTTCCACAGCAGCCTTTGCGTTACGGACGGCATCCTCAATGCGGTGCTTGCGCTCCTTGAGCTCGACCTCAGTTGCGGCGCCAGCCTTGATAACTGCAACACCGCCGGCGAGCTTAGCCAGGCGCTCCTGCAGCTTCTCCTTGTCGTAGTCGGAGTCGGAGTTCTCGATCTCAGCGCGGATCTGGTTGACGCGGCCCTCGATAGCGGACTGCTCGCCAGCGCCCTCGACGATAGTGGTCTCGTCCTTGGTGACGACCACCTTGCGAGCGCGACCCAGCAGCGGCAGGTCAGCGGTCTCGAGCGACAGGCCGACCTCCTCGGAGATGACCTGGCCATCGGTCAGGATAGCCATGTCCTGCAGCATTGCCTTACGACGGTCGCCGAAGCCCGGAGCCTTGACAGCGACAGACTTGAAGGTACCGCGGATCTTGTTGACGACCAGGGTGGACAGAGCCTCGCCCTCGACGTCCTCAGCAATGATCAGCAGCGGCTTGCCGGACTGCATGACCTTCTCCAGCAGCGGCAGCAGGTCCTTGATGTTGGAGATCTTGCCGGAAACCAGGAGGATGTACGGATCCTCCAGAACGGCCTCCTGGCGCTCCATGTCGGTGGCGAAGTAACCGGAGATGTAGCCCTTGTCGAAGCGCATACCCTCGGTCAGCTCCAGGTCGAGACCAAAGGTGTTGGCCTCTTCCACGGTAATGACGCCTTCCTTGCCGACCTTGTCCATAGCGGTGGCAATCAGCTCACCGATAGCCGGGTCAGCAGCGGAGATACCAGCGGTAGCAGCAATCTGCTCCTTGGTCTCAATGTCCTTAGCGGACTCCAGGAGCTTCTCGGTAACAGCCGTGACAGCCTTCTCGATGCCGCGCTTGATGCCCATCGGGTTGGAGCCAGCAGCAACGTTGCGCAGCCCCTCAGAAACCAAAGCCTGAGCCAGAACGGTAGCGGTAGTAGTACCGTCACCAGCGACATCGTCGGTCTTCTTGGCAACTTCCTTGACCAGCTCAGCGCCGATCTTCTCGTAAGGATCCTCAAGTTCGATTTCACGTGCAATGGAGACACCGTCGTTGGTGATCAGCGGTGCGCCCCACTTGCGCTCGAGGACTACGTTGCGACCCTTCGGGCCCAGCGTAACCTTGACAGCGTCTGCCAGGGTGTTCAGACCCGTTTCGAGACCGCGGCGGGCCTCCTCGTCAAATGCAATCATCTTAGCCATGAGGTTTGAAGAATCCTCCGTCTATTTATGTGGCACTTACATTGGAAGTTGACCCAGGCGCCCGCGACGGCATGTGATTCGAGGGAAGCGCCGCCCTCTCCATCACCGGAGTCAACACTGTACTTTTTAACGACTTTTCAACACTTGTTTCAGCCTGCGCTGCAGTATGTGCTGCAGTTTGCTGCAACTCGCATACAACGCACACATACACAAGGTGTGAAGTTGTTTTTATTAGCACTCAATTAGAGCAAGTGCTAATTCACTTTTTTAGCACTCAACCCCATCGAGTGCAAGGTTAAGCGCCGCAACTCCCAACGCCAATACCACTCCCGACGTCACTCCCAACGCCATCGTGGTTGTGCGCCTACACTGTCGCACATGAGCATTATTAATAAGGAACTCACGGACGCCCTGCGAGACCACATCTCCAGCCAACGCGAGACCATCCGCACCCAGCTGACCGAGCTGGTGGCTTTCCCCTCCGTACACGGCACCGAAGAAACCAAACAGGCTTGCATTGACGCAGCTCAGGCGGTTACCGAGATGTACGCAGAGCTGGACATCGAACTGAAGGCGCACCACACCGTCGACGGCTCGATTGCTCTGTCGGGTTTCGTCCCCGGGTCGTCGGAAAGCGCGAAGACCGTACTGCTCTACTCCCATTACGACGTCCAGCCGGCGGGCGACGAATCCGCTTGGACCGCAGATCCATGGACGCTCGACGAGCGCGACGGTCGCTGGTACGGCCGCGGTACTGCCGACTGCAAGGGCAACGTGGTCATGCACCTAGCTGCGCTGCGCGCGCTGCGTGACGACGCGCTTGCAGGCCGCGTCGATATGCCAAACATCAAGCTCATCGTGGAAGGTTCCGAGGAGCGCGGATCGGCGGGCCTGAACAACCTCATCGCCACGCAGCCGGAGCTTTTCGACGCCGACGTTATCCTCATTGCGGATGTCGGCAATGCCGAGGTTAGCCAACCGACACTCGTAACCACTCTGCGCGGCACCGCCGATGTGGAAGTTCGCGTCGATGCGCTGGAACAGCCTGTTCACTCGGGCATGTTCGGCGGCGCGGCTCCGGATGCACTCGCGGCGCTGATTCGTATGCTCGACAGCCTGCGCGATGAAAATGGCTTTACCTCTATTGATGGCCTGGACTGCTCGCAACGCTGGGAGGGCCTGGACTACACGCCAGAGACTTTCCGCGCCGATGCTGGTGTGCTTGACGGCGTAGACCTGATTAGCAACGAGGACACTTCCGTCTCCGACCTGACCTGGGCTCGTCCGTCTGTGATTGTGACCGGAATCGATTGTCCACCAGCGACCAATGCTGTCAATGCAATCTCATCGACCGCTATGGCGCACATCAACTTCCGCATCCCAGGCGGCGTCGACCCGGCCGAAGCACAGGACGCACTGGAAAATCACCTGCGCGCACATGCTCCGTGGGGCGTGAAGGTGACGGTTGAGCGCGACGAGTTGGCAAACCCATTCCGGGCCAATGTTGAGGGCAAGGTTGTGCAACTGGTTGCCGACAGCCTGTCGGCCGCCTACGGCAAGGAAACCGCAAGCATGGGCGAGGGCGCCTCGATCCCTCTGTGCGCCACTTTGCTGGAGGCCGTACCAGGTGCTGACATCGCGCTCTACGGCGTGGAAGAGCCACAGGCCCGCATTCACTCGGCCGACGAGTCGGTGGACCCGAACGAGATTCGCGACATCGCTATTGGCGAGGCAGTTTTCTTGGCTTCCGTCAACGGAATTTAAGTCAAAGCCAAAAATATTGGCTGAATGACTTGTGTCACATCTTTTTTCTGTAGTAAGGTTCGACCCATGCAGCAGAACATTCTTATTCGAGTAGCGAAGGCTACGAACCCCGGTGGAGGCCGACAGGACTGACCCCTCCACGCGGGGTCTCTGGCCGCAACTTCTCGAAGCACTTGGTTGGTCCGCCACTCACAGCAAAGCAATTAAGCAAAGGACCAGAAAAGAATGTTTTCCACTCGCACCCAGAAGAACATGTCCACCTCGACGACCTTCACGGGCAAGCGCCCTTCGTTGGAGCACCAGGACAATGGCAATGTGCGAACTTATTCCGACGATCCGTTTAGGGCTCGCTTCGGACATCGCCTGCCTCGTGGCTTGAGGCAGGAAGCCCGTGGCATGAACTGGCAGAAGTTCAAGGACACTTACTCCCCCACTAACGGCCCAGTCCAAATCAAGAATTTCGACGCAACCCGTGGCACCCTGGGCCGCTGGAACTTCAACGCTGATTTGTCGCTGACCGACAAGGACGGCCACACTCGCACTTTCACCCAGGAAATCACCGCTATGGGGCCAGTGTCGGCTTGCACCAACTTGCTGGCTGATGCAGGTTACCGCGTTGAAATCGTGGAGTTCCACCAGTTCGAGATTTTCGAGGCTACGGCTACCTTTGTCTACGCAGGTCACAACAATGACCATGTGTGGACCATGGGCTTTGGCCAGACTCCGGAGGCTTCCGTGCTCTCCGCTTTGGTCTGTGCTGCTAACCGCCTGCATGGCTAATGCACAGGTGACATTCGAGTAACGCACGAGTAATAAGTGCACCGATCTTGGGGCTTGGCAGTCGATTGCCAAGCCCCAAAAAATGCCCACATCCTCACCCCCGAATTTTCACCATACCGGAAAAAATTTCCCGTTTTCTCACACTCGGTTAACCCCGTTTTGAATACTTAAGTCCCTAAAACGGGGTTGCATGAACTGGTGTGTTCCATTCATTATGGAATAGTGACTTCTCTCCTGTGCATCCTGTTCCTTACGGCAGCGATTGCACCATGGACGATTAAGTGGCTCGGAACCCGCGGGTTCCTCGTTCTCAGCCTCCCTCTGGCAGGCGGCGCTATCTACACCGGCGCCCATCTGGTTCGCTTAGCTCTAGCGAATGCAAACGGGGAAACTTCCGCGATCACGCAACCCGCCGTCACGCATTTTTCGTGGATGCCCATTATCCACTTGGATGTAAACCTGCGATTAGGCCCTATTGAATCGCTCTTCGGCACACTGGTTTTGACCATCGGCTTTCTCGTACTGGTGTATTGCTCCGGATACTTCGTCAATCCGCCGCCCGGAAAACGCCGTCGCATAGGCTCCTTCGCAGCCCAGATGGTTGCCTTCGCCGCGGCTATGTACGGCCTGGTCATCAGCGACAGCATCATGCTGATGTTTGTCTTCTGGGAAATTACCTCGGTTATTTCCTTCCTCCTGGTGGGCTACTATGCCGAGCGAGCTTCCTCCCGTCGCGCAGCAGGCCAGGCGCTCCTGGTCACGACACTTGGCGGGCTAATCATGCTGGTCGGTATCGTCCTGATGGGAGTGACCACCGGGTTCTGGAACTTCTCTGAACTCACCTCGCCTGGTGCTCTGACCGTGTCGCAGTTGAACTCCACGGCAGTCTCCACAGCCGCAATCCTGCTGGTCATCGGCGCACTTTCTAAGTCCGCTATCGCGCCCTTCCACTTCTGGCTGCCCGGCGCAATGGCTGCCCCTACCCCGGTTTCTTCCTTCCTGCACTCGGCAGCGATGGTCAAAGCCGGTGTGTTCCTGGTCGCCCGCCTCGCGCCAACTTTCAACGCCACCAGCGCGTGGCAACCAATCATCATCCCGCTCGGCCTTTTGACCATGATCATGGGCGGCTGGATGGCTCTGCGCCAGAAGGATCTCAAGCTGATCATGGCGTATGGCACTGTCAGCCAGTTGGGATTCATCATCACGGTAGCGTCGATAGGCACCCGCGCGACGCTACTGGCCGCCCTGGCGCTGACTCTCGGCCACGCCATGTTCAAGGCCACGCTGTTTATGATCGCGGGAACGATTGACAGGCTGACTGGTACGCGCGATATCCGTAAGCTCTCCGGGCTGGGCAAAAAGTCGCCACAGCTGCTGGTGATTTCGATTCTCGCTGCCGCCTCGATGATGGGTGTGCCGCCGTTCTTCGGCTTTGTCGCGAAGGAAGCGGCGCTGGAGGCCACGCTCAATGCCGAGCCGCTGCACGGAATGCCGTCGGTGTTCACCACCATTGGCCTGGTCGTGGGATCGATTCTGACCGTGGCGTACTCTCTGTACCTACTGCGTGCCGCTTTTGCGACCAAGTCCAGCACGCACGCCAGCGGTGGTGGCACTTCTCCTGCCGTCGCCGAGATGGATTCCCCGACCTGGGATCAGATTGGCCCGGCATGGCTGCTCGCGCTGGCAGGTTTGGTTTTCGGCCTGGTTCCGCGCGTCCTCGACTCGATTATCTCGCCTTACCTCACCAGCGCATTCCCGAATACGGAAGCAGAATCGCACCTGGCTCTCTGGCACGGATTCACCCTTCCGCTGGCGCTGACGGCCACAATTCTGCTCGCGGGTGCCATCATGCATTGGCAGCGTAATCTGGTGCGTCAGCTGCAGTTTGATCAACCGGCTCTCGGTAGTGCCGATGCGCTTTACGACGGAATCCTGGACTTGGCCCGCCGTCTTTCTCTCCGTGTCACTGCTGCGACCCAGCGTGGTTCCCTCCCGTTAAATGAAGCGGTCATTTTGCTGACCCTCATCGTGCTGTCCATCGGTGCGTTGTTGCTCGGCGAGCGCGATGAGCTGCGAATGGAACTGTGGGACTCAGCTCCGCAGGGTGCAGTTGCGCTCATCATGATTATCGCGGCGCTGGCCGCTACCCGGCAGAAGAACAGGCTTTCCGGAGTCATCCTGGTAGGCGTGACCGGCTACGGCTTGGCCATTATCTTCGCCATGTTCGGCGCACCTGACTTGGCTCTGACGCAGCTGCTGGTTGAGACGATCTCAATGATTATTTTCGTGTTGGTGTTGCGTACGCTCTCCCCGCGGGCACCGGCATCGAACCCGAGGTGGACACGACACCGTGCTTGGTTGGCCATTGCAGTCGGTGTCACGGTTCCCGTGTTGGCCGCTTACGCCATGGGCTCCCGTCGTACTGAGCCAATCTCCGGCGACATTCCGCCACTGGCTCACGACATTGGGCACGGCCAGAATGCGGTGAACGTACTTCTTGTCGACATCCGTGCCTGGGATACCTTTGGAGAAATCACCGTGCTGGTGATGGTGGCTCTGGGGATTACCTCACTGGTCTTCCGCACGCATACCATGCATATGCGTTCAAAGATTAAGCCGCAGCGGAATCGAGCTCGCCGCACCAACCGTTGGTTGAACACTCTCGATGAGTCCGGTGAAGCCGAGCGGTTGCGCTACCCGATCATGGTGCTGGTGGCATCGCGCGTGCTCTTCCCCGCCATGATGGTGGTTTCCTTCTATCTCTTTTTTGCCGGCCATAACGATGTCGGCGGTGGCTTCGCCGGTGGTCTCGTGACTGCGCTGGCACTGACCATGCGTTATCTCATCGGTGGTCGTCGTGAGTTGGCGGCAACTCTGCCGATTCCTAACGAGATACTTCTCGGCGGCGGTCTGCTGGTGTCGGCACTCAGCGCGTTGTGGCCACTGTTTGTGGGGTGGGCACCGCTAACTTCTACGTATGGCTCGCGGGAAATTCCGCTGCTCGGCGATGTCACTGTTGTCTCCCCCATGCTCTTTGATCTGGGTGTGTACATGATTGTGGTTAGCACGATTGTCTACATCCTGCGCAGTTTGGGCGGTGGCATCGATGCTCAGATAAACCTTCGCGCTGAGCGCAATCGTTCACGTCGTGTGAATCGAGCCGCACTCGGTCAGTCCCGCCAGCTGCGCAGCAAGTTGGCGGCGGCTAAGCCCGCAGGTGTTAAGTCCGCAGGCGCTAACCCCGCAAGCGTTAAACCTGCCGGCACTAAACCCGCAGGCTCTGCCAACACAGCCACCTCAGAGGCCTCAGAAACGACAGCCCCAGCTAGGACCGAAGGAAAGGACACTCACCAGTGATTCTCAATTTTGTTCTGCTAGCTACTGTCGGCACACTGATCGCTACAGGGGTGTACCTGTTCCTCGATCGTTCGTTGACAAGGATGCTCATGGGACTGTTGCTGATGGGCAACGGTATCAACCTGCTCATCCTGCTTGGTTCCGGTTCCCCGGGGCAGCCACCGATTTGGGATAGAGAATCGCTAGTCAGCGATGCCCAGGCCGACTCGCTGCCTCAGGCCTTCATCCTCACCGCGATTGTTATTTCCATGGGCATGACCGCATTCCTGTTGGCTCTGCTCTATCGCCAGCACCGCTACCGCATCGGCGATCACGTGCAAGATGACCACGAGGACCGCAGCCTGGCAATGCGTCGGGCCAGCGACCCATCAGCTGCTCCGGATCACGACAAATCCGACGACCCCACCACCGGTCGACCCACAGAGGCCGGCGATAGCTTCGGTCCGGCCAGTTTCGAAAAGCCCGTGACCCCGCCATCAAACTCCCCAGGAGGTGACGACGATGACGACTGAGCAACTAATTCTCGCACTAATTCCGCTGCCTATCATCGTCCCCGCCGCCACCGCCGCAATTGCTCTGCTGCTGGCGCGTTTCCCCAAAGCACAGCAGGCGATCGCGCTGTTTTCGCTCGGCAGTCTGCTGGGAGTCGCCAGCGCCTTGGTGTATCTCATCTACGCGCACGGCGTCCACACTGTCCAGGTGGGTGGCTGGGACGCACCAATCGGCATCACGCTCGTAGCCGACAACCTCGCAGTGTTGATGATTACCGTCTCTCAGCTGGTCCTCTTTGCCGTGATGTGGTTCGGCATCGGCCAGGGTATTAGCGATGGTGACGAAGATGAGCCGATCTCCGTCTTCGTTCCGACGTACATGCTGCTCAACATGGGCGTCTCAATGGCCTTCTTGGCTGGCGACCTGTTCAATATGTATGTCGGTTTCGAAGTTCTGCTCGTAGCCTCCTACGTGCTGCTCACGCTGGGGGCATCGTCGTCACGCACGCGCGCAGGCGTGTCGTATGTGATGGTCAACATGCTGTCCTCGATGGTGTTCCTGCTGGCGATTGGCCTGGTTTATCAAGCGGTCGGCACGGTGAACTTCGCGCATATTTCTCTGCGTATGGAGGACATCCCCGATGGCACCCGCACCGCGATTTTCGCAGTGCTGCTCGTTGCCTTCGCAGTGAAGGCAGCAGTGTTCCCGCTGTCGGCGTGGTTGCCAGACTCCTACCCCACCGCACCGTCGATGGTTACCGCGGTCTTCGCAGGGCTGCTGACGAAGGTGGGTGTCTACGCGATCATCCGCACGCGCAGTGTCGTTTTCCCAGACGGCAGGCTTGACGACGTCCTGATGTGGGCCGGCCTAGCGACAATGCTCATGGGCATTCTCGGTGCCATGGCCCAAAATGACATCAAACGTCTCTTGTCTTTTACGCTGGTATCCCACATCGGATACATGATCTTCGGTATTGCCGTCGGCAATACGCTGGGACTCGGCGGCGCGATTTTCTACATCGTCCACCACATTCTGGTGCAGACGGCATTGTTCCTGGTGGTCGGGCTTATCGAGCGCCAGGCGGGCTCGTCCTCCCTGCGCAGCCTCGGTAGCCTGGCCAAGACGTCGCCGCTGCTGGCGTTGCTATACCTCGTGCCCGCGCTCAACCTCGGTGGTATCCCGCCGTTCTCAGGCTTCCTGGGCAAGGTCATGCTCATTGAGGCCGGCGCACAGAACGGATCCGCCACCGCATGGATTCTGGTTGCGGGATCTATCATCACCAGCCTGCTGACCCTCTACACCATGATTCTTGTCTGGTCGAAGGCCTTCTGGCGCGACCGTTCCGACGCCCCCGAGGGCGACACCGTGCTTGCGCAGCCAGCCGCGCTCCGGGAAAGGACTCAGATGGTTGCTATCGCAGAGCGTGACGACGTCGGCAAGATGCCACTCGGCATGGTGATGCCGACGGCCCTGCTGGTGATTGCCTCTGTGGGGGTTACCGTTCTGGCCGGGCCACTGTCCAATGTGGCTACCGAAGCGGCAAGCAACGTCGCGAATGTTGATGAGTACCGCGCAGCGGTCCTCGGTATCGACTCGGCCGATGACAAGGGCCTGGAGCAGCTGGAAAACCCAGGCCGCACCAAGAGCCCATGGAAGTCGGATTCAGCGACCGAACGTGCCACCAGCACGCTGGAAGGAGCAGGTGAAAGCTGATGAGTAAAGCGCGCGCCAAGGTGGCTGCAAAGCGACCACCACGTATTTCAATCCTGCTCTTCTTATTCACAGTGATTATTTGGGTCATGCTGTGGGGCGAGGTGACATTTGCCAATGTGCTCTCGGGAATCCTTGTAGCCACGTTGCTGAACCTCGCCATGCCTATCCCGCCAAGCAGCGCACTGGACATCAACTTCGGTGGCATGGTGCGACTGTTCGGTTCTTGGACAATCGACTTCGTGAAGGCCTCTATCAGTGTCGCCTGGCTGGCCATCCGACGAGATGATCCGCCACCGACTGCCATTATCAAGGTCCCCATGCGGACCAATGACGATATTTCGCTCACGACTGCAATGGCACTAATTAATCTGCAGCCGGGCGGCATCATCGTGGACATCGATAAGCGAAAAAAGACGCTGACCATGCATCTTCTCGACGCTTCGTCGACAGGCAAGGTAGCTGAACAAATCAACCAGCTGACCCGAATCGAGCGACGGGTGATTCGCGCGTTTGAGAACCGCGATGTACATGAGCAACCGACTAAGCCAGGCTCTGGCGAAGAGCAGCCGAGCAGTGCGAAAAGCCACGAGCAAGGCGAAACGAGCAGCGAAAAAGGGGAGAAAGGAGCAGTCGATGAACCCGGAAGTTTTTAACATTCTGCTCGGCGTAGCTGCTGCAGGCTATTTCATTGCGGTGATGATTACCCTCGGGCACATGATCGCAGGACCAAACTCGCTGGACCGCCTGGTGGCCCTGGAGTCCATGACTGCAATGTTGCAGGGCATGCTCGCTGCGTTCATGGCCTGGAGCTTGGACACTTCGGTGGTCTACCCAATGCTCATCATTGCGCTGCTCGGTTTCCTGTCTTCGCTGGCGGTCGCCAAGTTCCGTGTTCCGGATGACGGAAAGCAGCCCGCGAAGGGCTCCCGAAAGGGTGTGGCGAAAGCAGCCGGAAAGGCCGCCACAAAGAAAACCGCACAGAAAGCAGCGCCTAAGGCAACACCGACAGCAGCTCCGAAAACAGTGAAGGGAGAGCCCAAATGATTCTCGTGGCAGACATTATCGCCATCGCACTCATTATCACCGGAATGCTACTGTGCGTTGCAGCGTCCGTGGGATTAATACGCTTCCGCGACACCATCAGTCGCATGCACGCATCCTCCAAGCCACAAACGCTGGGGCTAATTCTGACGCTGTCGGGTTCGCTTTTGCACGTCGCCACGCACGCGTCAGCTCACACAACTACTAGTAGTGACTTGGCTCTGTTGACCCTGATTATCCTGTTTGCTCTGGGTACATCGCCAATTGTTAGTAACCGCGTTGGCCACGAGGCGTTCAAGGAGAGGCTCGTCGACGAGGACAGCCTCGCCCGCGATGACAGCCGGGAATAACGAGAGGACACTCCCCGTCAAGATTGGACTCCGACCTGGAGCGGAACCGGGTTCGACCGGGGCCGCCCAGGGGGGCGCCTTTCTTCAGTTAGTGGCTAGGTTTATGCACCCCAAAAGTGCTATAGGCCTAGTCACTAATTTATGTCTGGGCACACACCGCTTAACGACGGCTAGTCGTCTATCTGCTCGTGGAAATCTGCAGGCGCTATCGGATGCCCGGCGCGCAGTTCCTGCACCGCAAGATCCACGGCGGCTCGCCACGGGGTGTGGCCAATGCGCTCTTCGTTCGCCCGTACGTCGTCCTCGGTAGCCATGGAAGGCAGCGCCCCGGCCGCATCCGCCACAGTGCGCTGACGCTCGTATGCCGCGCCCATTTCCACGATATTGTTGACGAATTCCAGTTCGGCTCGGCAGCCCAGTTCGTCGGCAAGCGGGGCGAGTTGAACCACAAGCTCACGGAGTTCATCGCGAACCCACCGCTCGTCGGTATCACGATTGACGATGACCAACGCGTCCATGCCGTAGCGGGCGGCGCGCCACTTGTTTTCGGCGATGTGCCAGGACTGTAGCGACGGTAGTTCCTCGCCAGCCTCCCACATGCGGTCGTAGTAAACCGTCAAACAGTGCGTCAATGCCACGATAGCGGCGAGTTCCTGCAGGTTAGAGGTAGCGTCAGCGACACGAATCTCAATGGTGCCGTACTTTGATGCTGGGCGAATGTCCAAGTGCATCGAACCGGTGTGGTTGATGACGCCGGAGCGGGACTGGTCGTGCATGTAGGACTCCCACTCGGGCCACGTGTAAATCGCCGGCGGCTGACCAGCAGTGGGAAGCTGCTGGTAGAGCAGGCTTCGGTTGGAAGCGTAACCCATGTCCTCGCCGTTCCAGGCCGGTGAGGAGGCAGACAGCGCCAACATGTGCGGCAGCTTCGTTGCCAGGGCCTGAATGATCGGCCAAACGCGTTCGGAGTCCTTAATGCCAACGTGGACGTGGACTCCCCAGATGATCATCTGGTTGCCCCACCACTGAGTGCGGTTGATGATTTCGGAGTAGTGCCCCTTAGCGCTGACCTGCTGAGCAGTACCGCGGGCGAACGGATGCGAGCCCGATGACCACACATCCACCCCAACGCGGTCAGCGGCATCGAGAACCATGTCCAGCTGGCTTTGGAGCTCCGCTACGGCATCGGGCACGTTCATGTGCACACCGGTGACGAGCTCCACGGTGTTGGCGAGGAACTCGCGCTGGAGCCCATGTCCGGGATGCTCCGCATCGATGATGTCGAGCACCTCGGCGGCAGCGGGAGCGGTGTCGCGCGTTCGTCGGTCAACGAACGCCACTTCCCATTCCACTCCCAGAGATGGCTGCGCCGATCCGGAAAATTGCTCAGTCATACCGCTATTTTTTCACACTAGGAGTCGTTTTCCTCAGTTGGCTCCGTCCAGGTGACGGTTTTTGCGCACGAGGCAAGGTCACCGTTGGAATCGACAAGCGCAACTGTGGTGAAACTGTCTTCATCCACCTTGGACGGAACGTTCCAAACATCTGCATTCCGTTTGTCATCGACGTGCACTTCGCCGATGACACCCAACCCTTCGGTTGCGGGGCTGCCGATGCCACTGCAGCCAGATGCACCGCGTGCCTGCACTGTGTACTTGCCCTTATCCAAGGTAGTGAACTGACCTTTTTCGTCGGAAAGGCCCATCCATCCCTTAGCGCTCATGACCTGTACAGTTGCCAGCATTTTCATTGATCCGTCGTCGTTTGTGCGGATGAAGTTATAGGCGCTGACGCGCTCGGTCAGCTTCGGTGCAGCCGGATCTACGCTCACTGGCGCAGTGCTTGTCGACGCGTCCGCGTTCCCGTCCTTGTCACTGCTGGATTCAACCCCCGAGCAGGAAACCAACAGTGTTGCAGCACAACCCAACGCGGTGGCGACAGCAACGCGACGACGCTTTACGGCGAACATAAAAACCTCACAGATCTCACTGGCTACTAGCAGAATACTAGTACCCCTTTTTCAACCGTGATCTGTTTGAGACTGCAAAATATGCAAAAGCCCCGCGTAAGCCATGAAATGTGTGGCTTACGCGGGGCTTGGAAAGCTATGGGGAGGCTTCGTACCACGGCGGCAGGTCTTGACGCTTAGGCCGCAAACCTTAGTGAGAAACCGAAGTCCGGTGGGCCGGGAGTCTAGTGAGCCGGATCAGTTGCGACCACGACGATTCCCGCCGGAGCGTCCCGGAGGCGGTCATCGCGAGGTGCGGCTTCCCAACCGTTGTCGTGCGCAATCTGCTCAGCGGCGGCCTTTTCCTCTTCGTTCCTCGGGTCGAAGTAGACGGTAGTCTTCTCCCACACACCCATCTCCTCTTCAGGAGCGTTACCGGTCTCACCGGCGCCCCAGCCCTGCTCGCCCATCTGCTTGGACAGGTCATCGGCGAGGCCCACGACCTCAGAGTTATTCAGGACACTGACCTTGACAGTCTTGCGGTCAATCTGTGGCGCTTCGTTGGCCTCATCCTGTGCCGGTGGATTCTCTGAGGGAGGAACCGGCTTGCCTGGCTCATTTGCCGGTGGCGGCGGCGGAACCTCGCCGTCACCGTCTCCAGCAGCACCATCCTTTGCCGGATCACTGCCGTTGGCCGAGTCAGCAGGCGCACCAGAGTCAGCCGGAGCGGATGCCGAGGTGTCATTCTGGCCGGTGTTCTCGGCATCGTCGCCACGTGTGCTGAGTGCGTAGGCACCGTAGGCGACCAGGCACACGCCGATAGCGAGCAGCACGATAGCGAGAACGCGCATGTAGCGGCCATCACCGGCACCGTCGCCGATGTCGCCGTCATCAACCCCATCAGCAGCTGCGGAATTGCTAGCAGCAGCCCGAGAGCCAGCACCGGTAGTGGCGGCAGCGGTGGCACCAGCAGCGGCTGCGCCAGCGGCGGGAGCCGCAGATTTTGGCGCTGTGTGTTGAGCATCCGACGGCTCGGAGTACGCATGAGCGCCGCCAGCAGCGGGAGCCTCCGCGTAATCGCTGTACTCATCAAAGTCGTCGAAGTCGTCATCGAGTCGATGACGGCCCGGACGCGGCGAATTCTGAGGGTTTAGTTGGTCAGACACATCCCACATCCTATATGTTCTGCCGCCGAACCGTGAAGTGAAACTTGAACCTTATGCGTCTTGGTTATCCCGCACGGCACGCAGCCGATGAACCAACACGGGTTCGGCTGCTTCGGCTGCCGGAGAGTCGAGAAGTCGAGAAAGTACCTGGTGGTAGCGGATTGTGTTGTTTCCAAAGTCCTCGGCAAAGCGACGCCGAATTGCCTCCTGCCGCGCACCGGCCATACGCGGCCCACGGCGGGCAACTTTCAGCCATTCTTTCTCAAAATCCAGCATTTTCTGCGCCAAAACGGGTTCAATGCCGCTGGTATCGCCCGCGAGTCCGAGATGCTCGGATGAGTGAGGCCGCAGCTCGGTCTCAGGTTCGTGGCTGCCGCCTATGGGTTTCTTGCTCACCATTTTCCGCACCCCGCTTTCCTTCTCACTCGCCCTGATTTTCTATTCCGCACGACACTACTTATGCAGATACTTAGTGAAGATACATAGTATGGCCCAGCCACTCAGCCTCACCTATGCCCCACCTACAACTCCCTGGCACAACTCAGACATCACCAGGCGATTTAGAAAAGATGGACGCCGAGTAGAATCATCGACATGACTATCCGTCCCATTGTGATTGCCGGAGACCCCGTTCTCCACACTCCTACCCAGCCGGTAACCGAGGACATCTCCGAGCTGCGTGAGCTCATCGAGGACATGTACGAAACCATGGACCGCGCCCACGGTGTGGGGCTGGCTGCCAACCAGGTGGGCGTCGGCAAGCGTCTATTCGTCTACAACTGCCCCGATGATGACGACGTCTGGCACCGCGGCTGCGTCATCAATCCGGTGCTGACCACCAGTGAAATCCCGAAGACCATGCCTAACGACGACGGTTCCGATGACGAAGGCTGCCTCTCTGTACCCGGCCTGTCCTTCCCCACCAACCGCGCGGAGAAGGCTGTCGTCACCGGCCTGGATGAAAACGGCGAAGAGGTCCGCATCGAGGCCACCGGTTTCCTCGCTCGCTGCATGCAGCACGAGGTCGGCCATCTAGATGGGTTCCTTTACACCGACTGTCTCACGGGCCGCTGGAAGCGCATGGCCAAGAAGGAAATCAAGCGCGCCGGTTGGACCGAGGGCAGCCTGACCTGGATGCCGGGCGTGGATCCAGACCCGTTCGGCCACGAGGATTAGATCGTGGCGGATAGGCAATTGGAGTCGTCGGCAAGCGAAAGTGCAGCACAGAAGCTACCGATTTCCCGCTGGGGCGTCGGTGAAGTGGCGGTGGGACGTCGTGTCATTGTGCGGCGCGCGCTGACCGATGAAGAGGCGCTGACCAGCGGCAAGAAGACTACGGACGTCATTGGGCATGTGCTCAGCATGGATCCGTTCGTCGTGCGTCCGCAGGTTCGTGCTGGCGTGCGTGCCGACGAATCCGTGGCAGCGGTGGACTTTAGCGATAAGCACATTTTGATTGTGAAGGCCCTGCCGGATCATCCGGTGCGCAATTCGGATATTCGCGCCGTGGAAACTGCGACAGCGAAGGCCTTCCCGGGTATCGCGCATGTGGTGGAGTCGGGCTGGCTGCTGCGAGCCGGCGATGGCATTACGGAGCGTTCCAACTCTGCGCTGCCGCTCGAACCCGGAGCCAGCACTCAGCCGGTGCCGTTGGAGAAGATTAAGTCGTTTTACGATTCCCACGATTTGCCGGTGCGGATTGCGATTCCGGATAGAATCGCCAAACCGGCACAGGCACTGGTCGCGGGGCCGGAGTGGACGGTCGGGCCGGACATTACGGTTATGACGCGCGCACTCGATGGGGATTTGCCGCCTGCTGAATTGGCAGCTGAATCGGACGGCGCAGCACAGGTGCTTGATGAGCACAGCGCCGAACAGGTGCTCGATGAGCACAGCGTCGAGCTTGCAGACGTGCAGGTGGATATCGCTGATCAACCTGACGACGACTGGCTGGGGCTCTACCATTTCCGCGGCACCACGCTGCCCGAGCATGCGCTGCAGTTCCTGCGCAATGAAATTGATGGCCGCATGTGCTTCGGACGCCTGCAAGTGCCTGACAACAATGCGCCTGAAGGCATACGCACGGTAGCCATTACGCGCGGCACGCTGACCGAATCGGACGACGGCCGTGTATGGCTCGGGTTCTCCGCTGTGGAAGTCGCAGCCGATATGCGCCGCCGAGGACTTGGCACCCTACTGGGAATTCACATGATGCACTGGGGCGCACAACACGGGGCAGATTCTGCATATCTGCAGGTATTGGGCTCAAATGAGGCTGGCATTGCGCTATACCGGACACTCGGTTTTACCGAGCACCACCGACACCGCTATGCGGAGCTGACAGAGGCTTAGGTTTCGGGGCTCACGTTTCGGCCCTGCCCTGCTCGCCCTAATCGCCCTACTTCCCGCGCTTAACCCCTTTAATCCGCTTCAGCTGCTTGCCCTGCTGCTCTTTGCTGCCCATGCGATAGTCCATGCGGCACTGCCCGCGCTGCAGCTCGCGCGTCTCCGGCTTTTCCACCACACGGGTGTGGACCGAAAGCTCATGGCGACCTCTCCCCAGTGGATCACGTGAGGCAGCCATTGCAATCCAGCCGGCCAGGCCCGCAGAGACAAACCAACCGGCGACCGGAATCATCGACGGCAGAATCCAGGCATTGCGCACAAAACCATCGCGGGCTGAGACTGGCATCCCGTGTGCACCTTCGATTTTCATGCCCATGGCGTGTTTACCCGGCGACCCGTCGAAGATGGAGTCCCCCGCCACGCGGTAGAGGTAAAAACCACCGGGACCGAGGAAGAGGCTGATCAGCATCACCATTACGCCGCTGTCCGATGCCCCCACGATGCTAGTGAGAACTGCAATGGAGGCGATCAATGCAGTGTAGATGACAGAATCCACCAACAGCGCACCACCACGACGTGCCACTGAGCCATTGGCCAGATTGGGGTCAAAGCCGAGGTGTACCGCCATTTGAGCGGTCAGCGGCGCGACTTTGGGATTAGCACTGAGCGCACCGAAGGAAGACGCCCCATAGCTAGCGGGGTACCCGCTTTCATAGCCGACCGGAATGTTTGCTACCGGATATGGCACTTCCTGATACGGCATTGCCGCATCGTACGCCGCATATGCGTCGTGTTCCCGATAAACGTTCCTGCCACTACTACCCAGGTAATCCGCCGGACTGTACTCGCCGCCGTAACGGCGATCGTCCCAGTTAGCCAACCTCGAAACTCCCTTTCCTACCGGGCTTCCGCCCACCTTGTTCGCTTTTGTCCGCTTATTTTGTCACTGCTTTGTTCAACGCATAAGGCCGCCGTTTCGTTCCCCTTTTACAATCGTTGATATGCGAATCTGTGTCTGGAACGTCAATTCGGCTCGAACTCGCCTCGACCGAATGGTGGAAATGCTGCGCCGGAATGACATTGATGTCCTGGCCGTCCAGGAAACCAAGTGCAAGGACGACCAATTCCCCACCGCTGCTTTTGAAGAGCTGGGATACCAAGTCGCCCACCACGGCCTGAATCAGTGGAATGGCGTTGCCATCATCTCCCGCGTCGGCCTTGAGGACATCCAGGCAGAGTTCCCCGGTCAGCCCGGTTTCAACAAGGACCCCGACGCAACTCCCGCATTGGAGGCCCGCCATATCGCCGCTACCTGCGGTGGCGTGCGCGTCCATAGCCTCTACATCCCGAACGGCCGCGACATCACCGACCCGCACTTCGAGTACAAGCTCGAATTTCTGGAGCGGCTCCGTCAGCACATCATCGCCACGCTTGACGACGACCCGGAGGCCACCTTCATGATGGGCGGCGACTTCAACATTGCCCCGACCGACGGCGATGTCTGGTCAATGGCAGCCTTCGCAGGGAAAACACATGTCACACCGCCTGAACGCGCAGCTTTCTATGCGCTGGAGCAGGCGGGTATGAAGGAAGTGACTCGCCAATTCACCCCAAACCAGTGGACCTACTGGGATTACAAGGCTGGCCGCTTTTTCAAGGATGAGGGCATGCGCATCGACTTCCAGCTCGCCTCCCCCGACCTCACGGCAAAGGCGTCCGCCGGATTCATCGACATCGAAGAGCGTCAGGGCAAAGGCGCATCCGACCATGCTCCGGTGATTGTGGATTACGAAGTGTAAATAAACGGGCGGAAAAGCGCGTAGGCCTAGTTCCTGCTAGGGGTGTCGCTGGGGCCGTCGTAAAGCGGAGTCTTTGCTGCCAGCCCCTAAAATCAGGGGCAGAAATGGGCGATAAAGCACCCGCACAGCACTTATGAGCCTAACTTTTTGTTCAATCTACAAATTTTCACCACAGAAAGTTATTTCGACGATATAAGGTGTTTAATCAGAACATCAATTCATTACGTCGGGAAGGAAGATCATGACTTCTGCACGCTCCCCTCAGCGCACCACTACCCCGGAGCCAGCGAGCGGCTTCCCCACCGCGGATGACTCGACTGAGTCCGATGAATCCCTGCGCGAAAGCGTGCAGAAGATTTCCATCGGCCTGTATGACTTCCTTGCGTCGACTCGCCGCCTCGGTGAGCGCCCGAATGCCAGGATGGACATTTCCCAGTCGGAAATGGAAGTACTGCACTTTATTTCAACCCACCCGGGCTGCGGCGTATCCGACATTGCACGCCTGCGTTTCCTACGCCCATCCAACGTTTCGGCAACAGTTCGCCGTCTACTCGACAACGGACTGATTGAACGCGAGAACAATGCAAAGGATCGCCGTGCGCAGAACCTCTATGTCTCCAGCGATGGCGAGACGCTGCTGGAGCAACTTATCGACCACTGGGGTGCGCTGGTGTACGAAATTGTGCGGACAATGTCGCAAAAGGACGTTCGTGCGCTAATTAAGGCACTGCCTTCGCTACTGAAGCTGGCGGAGCACTCGGAAAGCTATGTTGAGGAGCACCAGCGCCGCCAGGAGCCGTTCTAAAAGCGCGCCGCCAAGCCCTTCTTACTAGGTACGATGATGCTTATGGCTATTACTTTGAAGAAGGCAAAAGACGTAAAGACCGCTCCGCTCGTGGCCACTGGCCTCATCGGCGGCTGGCTCACCGCTCGCGAAACAGGCATTCGTCCGCTCGGTGGCGTCATCTTGGGTGCCGCCGGCGCATACGCAGCACGCACCTGGAACGCAAAGACCGGCGCCCTGGGAGCCGCTGGCCTAGTGGCCGCCTACCTCGGCGCTTTCGGCCTCTCACACCCGCTGGCTAAGAAGATTGGCGCATGGCCGTCCGTCCTAACCGTCACCGCGCTGGCCGCTGGCGCGGCAGCAGTTGCCGACTCCAAGTAGTCGACGCAGGGAGCGCCGGTAGGTGCGAAGCCGACACCTAGTCAAGGGCCTCCAGCAGTTTCTCGAGGTGCGCGCGCACCCGGGGCCACGATTCCACAAAAGGCGGCAGCAGATCGAGGCTGTCGACGTCGTCAAGCGGAACCCAGCGCAACTCTAGGGACTCCTCGTTCGGATTCGTCTCCAGCTCTTCGGCAGCTAGTGCGTAGACCGTGTGGTATTTCCAGCCGCCGGCGAGCTCGGGGCGATCCGGATCGGCCGGGAAGGGACCGGTGGTGACCTGCGTGTCGAGGATGCGAAGCTGATGCTCCAGCAGCCCAGTTTCCTCAGCCGTTTCACGCAGCGCGGTCGCCTCAGGAGTCTCATGAGAATCACAAGCCCCACCAGGAACACCCCACGTTAGGGGGAACGATGTCCAGTCAGCTCGATGCTGCATAAGCACAGTGCGCTGAGGGCTCACAATCAGCAGCCCTGCAGCTCCGAAGCGTCCCCAGCAGCGCGTACCGCTGGGGCCGGCTGCCCAACCATTTCCATCCTGAAGCATGTCTCCACCCTACGCCAGATACCCTTGTGTTTTCCGTCACAAGCCCGAGCGACTAAGATTTGCAAGGAACTAACGTTGCTCTGAGCGGAGAGATTGTCGCAGGCGACTTCGGTCACGTCGGAAGGACACGTGCACATGGGTGAAACCACTTCAAGTGCGCCTCATTCCCGTGCCCACGACAAAAACCGAAACCCATTCCACCGCAAGAATCGTGCTCCACGCCGAACTCGTTTCAGCGGTCGCACCACTCCCGGTGGCGAAAGCTTAGACACACACACTGCGGCTCAGGCGGCAAAGGAATCGAAAGATACTCCCGACACCACCCCGGCTACCGAGAGTGCGGCACCATCAACTGCTCTGGAAACTACAGAGTCCTCGGCTAATGCCCCAGCAACGGCCGCAACCCCAACAGCCCTAGCAGACTCTCCGCGTGATACCGACCTGCGCGTGGATGCCCTGGAAATTGGCCCGCGCAACCGGAGATTGACACGTTTTCTCGGTGAGCGTCTCTATGACAAGCTCGGCCCGTCGGCCACGTATGTGCGCCGGTCAGCGTCATTTTTGATGACGTCGCCGGGCCGATTGACCACAGTCGCCCTCATCCTCATCGTCGCTATTCTGGCCGCCGGCCTATCCATGTGGCAAACAACCTCGCAACGCCAGCAGCAGCTCACCCGAATTTCGCAGCTGAGCGAGCCGATGGCCAATGCCTCGCAGAATCTCTATGCCTCGCTGACGATTGCCGATGCGTCGGCCAACACCGCCTTTTCCCGCGGCACACTCAACAGCAGCCAGGACTTGGTCAGCAACTTCGACGATGTCATCGCACAAGCATCCATGTCCGCTACCCGCGCAGCTACGGGCATTGAAAACGTCGATGCCCCAGAGATGAAGAATATCGCGACTGTACAGCGGCTGTTGCCGGTCTACACCGGCATGGTCGAGACAGCTCGCGCGAATGCGCGCCAGGGCAATCCCGTCAGTGTCGCGTACCTCGCCTCTGCCTCAAACTTGATGCAGGTCCAGATTCTGCCAGCTGCAAAATCGCTCTACGAACGCACCAGTACCACCACTAATGATGAGCAGCGCCAACTATCAAAGCCGCCTCTTTTTCCGATGTCAGGCCTGGCAGCGGCAATTTTGATGCTGCTAATCACGCAGTGGTGGCTGACTCGCCGCACCGGTCGACTATTCAACGTCGGCCTGTTTGGTGCAACCATGCTGATGGCCATCGCGCTTGTCGGTGTGGGAATTGCCACCACTCAGCCGTGGCAGTCCAACTCTCTCTTCGGAGAGCAGCGCCCGGATGTTCATGCCCTAACCGAAGTGCGCATTGATGCCCAGCAGCTACGCGCCAGCGAAACCCTCGGCTTAGTGCGCCGTCAGCCCGCGGATGCGGAGTCCTTCTCGCAGTCGGTGCGCACCCTGGTCGGCGAGCTGGAAAGAGTGGACGCCAATGCACCGGACGATGATATCAGAGCCGCCATCCACGGTATCTACAGCTGGGAGTCCGGTCACAACCTAATGATGGAGCACTTGAGTTCAGGCGACTACGCCGGTGCGGTTCGCATCGCGACCGATGTGGATAATGCCAGCTCGTCGGCGGCTGCGTTCAACCAGGTCGATGAGTCGCTACAGAATTCCATCGCCGAGTCCCGCTTGACCGCCCGTGAGAACCTCGACCGATCCCGTCGCGCTATCGCGGCACTGTCTCTCGCCACGGTTACACTGACCGTCATCGCGGCAGTTCTGGTTGTTTTCGGCTTCCGACACCGGCTTCTGGAGTACCTATGATCGTTCCGTTCTCCCCATCGCTCCGCGGTCTCGCCGGCTGGCGGCGCAGAGCCGTCCTTGGTGCACTCGCCATCGCGGGCCTCACCGTCAGTGCCTGCGCGACCGATTCGCTTGCCGACGATCCCTACTCGCGCACAATCCTGGAGGCCACCGGTGACTTTCCCCTGCCACCGGGCGCGTTCTACGACAAAGCCTCCTCGAGGAAGCCTGCGACAGAAGCCAACACGCCAGATCTGTCCACACTCGCCCCCGATGACCAAACGCCGGAAGAGCGAATCCCGGAGATTTACCAGCGCGGTCGCATCATCGTTGGTGTTGACCAATCATTGAACCTGCTCAGCTTCCGCGACTTCAGCACCGGAGAGCTTTCGGGGTTTGAGGTATCCCTGGCACAGGAGATTGCCCGGGACATCTTTGACAATCCCGATGCTGTCGAGTTTCGGTTCGTCGACAGCAACGAACGCACCGCCGCACTCGAAGACGGCACCGTCGATGTCGTTTTGCGCACTATGACGGTCACCGATGCCCGGCGCGAAAAGGTGCTGTTCTCCGCACCGTATTTGACAGCACGAGCTGGAGTTCTCGTCTCTTCACCGGGTGGCGATGCTTCCCCCGAGGACGTCAAGGACGGTCGCATCTGCGTCTCCCGGGGATCTACTACCGAGGATTTGATTCGACGGCTCTCGCCGAACAATACGCTGCTGTTGGTCGGCAACTGGTCGGATTGCCTCATTTCACTTCAAAACAGCCAGGCAGAGATTGTCGTTGCCGATGACACCATCCTCGCTGGTATCAACGACCAAGATCCGGCCACCGCGATTGTCCAGCGGGGCTTGAACGAGGAAAGCTACGCGGCCGGTGTATCCAAGGGGAACCCAGGCCTAGTTCGCCAAATCAACGCGACCCTGGAGCGTATGGCAACCGATGGCACCTGGCAGTCCCTCTACGACACCTGGTTCGGCCCCTTCCTACCAAGTGGTACACAGCCATCGCCACAGTACGGCGACGACGAAGACATACTTGGAATCTCCCCCACACCGGAAGCTGCTCCAGAAGGCGAGGTGGATAACCGATGAGCGATGAAAACCAGTACTCCGAGCAAGCCCAGCAAGCCCAGCATCCGCAATACACGCCAGCGCCCCAGGAGGATGCTCACGCAGAGGCAGAGGCAGCTGCCACTCAGGCCGTCGCCTTCGACCCATTCGCCGATGAAGACGACGAACAAGCGCCCGGCACTGCCGCTGTCGCCTTCGACCCTTTTGCGGACGATGATGACGATGACGAAGAGTTCGATATCGCCGAATTGTTGGGGCGCGGGGGCTCGTCGTCAAGCGTGACGACCGAACCCGGCACCCAGACACCAGATCCGTCGATGGCCTCGCACCGGAAAGCGTTGGAGGACTTTCGCCGGAAGCGATCGACTGCGCACCGTGGACGCACCGTCGCCGACGGCATGGTGCACCTGCCGTACATCACAACGCAGGATCCGCGCGATGCAGTAATGAGTGATGAGAAGATTCGCGCGACGAATAAGCCGACGCCGAGCCTGAAACCCGGCGATATCGTGGCGGATCAGTACGAAATTGTGGGCCCGATTGCCCACGGCGGTCTCGGCTGGATTTATCTGGCGATTGACCACAATGTCTCGGATCGCTGGGTCGTGCTCAAGGGCATGATGGCAGCGAAAAACGAGAAGGATTTCGCCGTAGTCCAGGCAGAACGCGAGTTCCTCGCGGAAATCTCGCATCCGGGAATTGTGAAGATCATCAACTTCATCGATGAGACGGACGCCAACAGCGCCACCGGCTTCATTGTGATGGAGTACGTCGGCGGCCCGTCGTTACGCAAACAGCGACGGAGCTACCCTGACGGCGTCATGCCCTGTGACCTGGCGATTGGCTACATCCTGGAGCTACTACCCGCGCTGGATTACCTGCACTCGCGCGGCGTTGTCTATAACGATTTGAAGCCGGACAACGTGCTGCTCAGCGAAGACCATGTCACGCTTATCGACGTTGGCGCGGTCACCGGCATCGGCGCCTACGGCCATATCTACGGCACGCCCGGATTCCAGGCGCCGGAGATTGCTACGACGGGACCGACGATTGCCAGTGATATCTACACTGTCGGCCGCACGCTGGCCTCGCTGATTCTGAAGTTGCCGGCGACCAACGGCGTCTACGATCCGGGACTGCCCTCACCTGTCGAAGAGCCTCTGTTCCGCCGTTTTTACTCGCTCTACCGCTTTCTACTGCGCGCTTGCCACGAAGATCCGGAGGCTCGCTTCGGTTCTGCCGAAGAGATGAGTGTGCAGCTCATCGGCGTATTGCGCGAGATTCTGGCGGTGCGCGACGGCGTGCAATTCCCACAGGCGGTGTCGAATTTCTCGCCGCAGCGTTCCACGTACGGCACCAAGCACCTGGTGTTCCGCACCGACCAGCTTGTCGACGGCATCACCCGCGGCGTGGAAATCACTCCGCAAGAAGTGACCTTCGCGCTGCCTGTGCCACTGATTAACCCGACAGATCCGGGTGCGCGCATCCTGAGCGCCTCGTCGTTTACGGAACCCAACGAACTAATCGAAACACTGACCAACGCACTGTCCGAACCCGAGTATGGTTCTTCGGTGGAAATTCCGCTGGGCATCGTGCGTGCGAAACTGGACCTCGGATTAATTGATGAGGCCCGCGACAGCCTCTGCGATGTCTCTGAACGCTTGCAGCGCGATTGGCGTTACCACTGGTACGAGGGCGTGACTTATCTGCTTCTCGACCAATTCAACGATGCCCTCACCTCGTTCCACCACGTGCTGACAATGCTTCCCGGTGAGCCCGCCCCGAAGTTGGCGCTGGCAGCGACTCTCGAGTTGATTCAACAGCGCTTGGGCATCGCCAACGCATCTCTCCTCGAGCCCTCTGTCGCCCGCGCCGCCGCGAACTTGAGCAGCGCGCTGGATAATGTCGCTGCCGATACGCCCGAAATCTTCTCCCCCGCCTGGGCCAGCGAGTCCCTGTCGCCTCAGACAATTCGTTTCAACACCCTGCGTCTCTACGCCGTCGTGTGGGCGGCCAACCCGACGACGGTATCCTCCGCCTTCGGGCTAGCTCGTCAGCTGGCCTCTGAGCGCCAACACGAAATGGCTATCTCCCAGCTTGACCGCGTTCCCGGTAACTCCCGCCACCATCGCATGGCACGTTTGACGACGATTCTGATGCTCACCTCCGGGATGCCCTCCGAGTTGACCGAATCGAGAATTCGCCGTGCTGCGCGTCGCCTGGTGGAGCTACCAACAAATGAACCGCGCATGCCGCAGCTGCGCATCACCGTGATGGCGTCCGCGCTGAACTGGTTGCGCAGCTCGAACCTCGACCATGCAGCTAGCTCCAATGGTCTTTTCGATGCGCCCTTTACCGTGGCTGGCCTGCGTGAAGGACTGGAAAAAGACTTACGGATGCTGGCGCGCTCTTCACAGTTTCCGCGACACCGCTACAACTTGGTGGATATCGCAAATCTCATTCGGCCACGAACTTGGCGTTAGCTCTGTACCAACTCTTTACTGAACCTGGTCAAACATGCGGTCGTGGGGTGAACGCCACCCCAGAATTGGTGAATAAAGAGAGAATTGCCGTTCGTGGTTTAAGATGTCCTCTATGTTTGCCTCCTCGAAATCCTCTTTCCGCAGCGCCAAGCGTGTCATCATCAGCGCTGCAGCTCTCACCACCGCCTTTGGTATTGGGGCCGGCACTGCCGTTGCCCTGCCAGTTTCCCCAGACCTGCAGTCGCTCAGCCAGAGTGTTCGGGACCTCAAGCTGCCGGAGATCTCGACTCTGAACCCGGGCGACCTTGCTCCTGAGCTCTCTGAGGTTCTGGATTCCTCTTCGGTGAAGCTGCCGGATTCGGTCGTCACCCTAATCAATGAAAACTTCAAGTTCGCTGAAAACAACAAGCAGGTGGCGGACAAGGTCAAAACTCAGCTGCTGAACGCCATCGACAGCCTGCCGCTGCCAGCTGCGCAGAAGGCCGAAGCCACCCGCGTCGTCAACGAGATTTTCGGTTTGCTGGAGGGCCAAGACAAGCCTTCGCAGCCTGAGCCGGCGCCTGCCCCCGCTCCACAGCCAGAGCAGAAACCACGCCCTGAACCACGCCCAGAGCCAAACAACCCGTGCCCGCCGAGCGCCCGCGCATGCGTTGACCTGGCTAACCAGAAGACCTGGCTGCAGGAAAACGGCAACATCACCTACGGCCCGGTGCCCATGTCCTCCGGTATGCCAGGTTACGAAACCACCCGTGGACACTTGAGCGTTACCCGCAAGGTCCGCGATGAGTGGTCGGTTCCTTACAACGGTCCGATGCCGTTCTCTGTGTACTTCACCAACGACGGTGAGGCTTTCCACGAGGGTTCGGTCAATCAGATGTCCCACGGCTGCATCCATCTGAATCACGATGATGCCGTGATGTACTTCAACACTCTGCAGGTCGGCGACGACGTCTACATCTGGTAGTTACCTGCGCTGATGCGTTGAAATAATGACCAGGTGACTGAGCCTATTGAGGCATAGGCGCAGTTTCCCTGGCGGTGAAAAATGAGCTCGCCCCACTAGATTCTTCCAGTTTGGAAGACAGTGGGGCGAGCTCATTTTTTGTTGAGTTACAGTCGCGGATTCAACAGGTGAGGGACACGGCGGCCGTCGATTACGGGTTACCGAAACCCTGCCTACTCGTCAGGGTTCCAGTCCAAGGAACTAGTCCACGAAGCTCATTGCGTAGCGGGCAATGGCCAGTTCCTCATTGGTCGGTACCACGAAGACCTTGACCTTCGAGTCATCCGCAGAGATCAGACGCGGGCCATCATTCGGCTGGGAGTTGCGCTCGTCGTCGATCTTGATGCCAAAGTTCTCGAGCTCAGCCATCGAGTCACGGCGGATACCGACGTGATTCTCGCCGACACCGGCAGTGAAGGTGATAGCGTCGAGGCGACCGAGAATCAGCATGTACGAGCCGATGTAGCGGCGCAGCTGGTGAACGTACATCTGGTATGCAGCCCAAGCATCCGGGTCGTGGTCATCCATGCGCTCCTGCAGGACTCGGAAGTCATTGACACCAGAGACACCCTTCAAACCGGACTGGCGGTTGCACAGATTGTCGATCTCATCGATGCTCATGCCGTTGCGGTAGAGGTGGAAGATGACGCCCGGGTCAATGTCACCGGTACGAGTGCCCATCATCAGACCAGCCAGCGGGGTCAGCCCCATCGAGGTATCCACCGCCTGGCCACCTCGGATAGCCGCACACGACGCACCGTTACCCAGGTGCAGCGTAATCTGGTTGATTTCCCCTGCCGGCTTATTCAGAAGGTCCGGCACCTGCTTGGAAACAAACTCATGCGAGGTGCCGTGGAAGCCGTAACGACGGATATCAAACTTCGATGCGACCTCTGCATTTAGCGGGTACAGAGCAGCAGCTGGTGGCATGGTGTGGAAGAAACCAGTGTCGAAGACGGCGACGTGCGGCACGTCGGGAAGCAGCTTGCGAGACTCTTCGATGCCTACGATATTGGCCGGGTTGTGCAGCGGCGCCAGCGGAATAAGATCGCGGATCATGCCGACGATCTCGTCGGTAATCAGCTCCGGTCCAGAGAACAGGCGACCACCGTGAACGACACGGTGACCGACGGCGGCAATATCCACCGACTCCGGACCAACACCGTGCTCATCCATCAGCTCGAACGCGCGGTCAAGGCCACTGGCGTGGTCAGCGATAGGCTCAGTGATTTCAATCTTCTGTCCGGAGAACTTCAGATTAATAATGCCGTCTTCTTCACCAATGCGCTCCACCAGACCGGAGACATACGGCGGCTGCGTTGAGTCCTTCTCCGGATCTACCAGCTGAAACTTGATAGAGGAGGAACCGGAGTTCAAAACAAGTACGTGACGGGACATAATAATTAGTTTCCTCCAGCCTGAATAGCGGTAATTGCAACCGTGTTGATGATGTCCGGCACCGTGGCACCACGGGAAAGGTCGTTGACCGGCTTGTTCAAGCCCTGCAGAATCGGGCCGATTGCCAATGCACCACCACAGCGCTGGGCAATCTTGTACCCGATGTTACCGGCGTCCAGATCCGGGAACACGAAAACAGTTGCCTTACCCGCAACGGAGGAATCCGGCATCTTCTTCGCAGCCACAGACGGGTCAATAGCAGCATCGAACTGCAGCGGACCATCGACGGCGAGGTCCGGAGCCAGCTCCTTGGCCTTGGCCAGGCCCGCCTTCACACGGTCAACATCCTCACCTGTGCCGGATGCTCCAGTGGAGTAGCTCAGCATGGCAACGCGGGCGTCGATACCGAAGGAAGCTGCAGTCTCGGCGGATACTACCGCGATTTCACCCAGCTGTTCCGGAGCCGGCTTCGGCAGCACCGCACAGTCCGCAAAACCCCACAGCGAGTTGTCCATAACCATGAGAAACAGCGACGACACCGTGGAAGCCGACGGCTTGGTCTTAATGATTTGCAAGGACGGACGAATGGTGTGCGCAGTTGTGTGGGCTGCACCGGACACCATGCCGTCGACAAGCCCGTTGTGAATCATCATCGTCGCAAAGTAGGAGATGTCCTGCATCGTCTCACGGGCCTGCTCCAGCGTGACCCCCTTGGCCTTGCGCATCTCTGCGAACTGTTCCGCGAACTGCTCAACATATTCGGAGGTCTGTGGGTTCCAGAGATGGGCGGCGTCGATGTCAAAACCCAGTTCGGCGGCGCGCGCCTTCATAGGATCCGGGTCACCGAGGATAGTGAGCTCACAGATGTCCTCGCGCAGGAGGTAATCAGCGGCCTCAAGAATGCGGTCATCGTCCCCCTCTGGCAGCACAATGTGGCGCTTATCAGCCTTGGCGCGCTGCAACAGCCACCACTGGAAACGCTGTGGAGTCATCACTGCGGTGACCTCGCGGCTTACGACCTTGCGAAGCCCCTCAGCATCGTCAACGGCAACAACGGGAACGTCGAGCTCGAAAGTCTTAGCAGCCTCGGCTGCTTCCTCCCCTGTGAGAACAACAGCGAGTACCTCGCTGTGACGCTGAGCTGCACTGCTGAGCGCCAAACGAACGCGAGCCTTCGCGGCCTCTGTGTGGCAGCCCTCGCCACCAGCGACAACGATGACACCGGCACCGGCGACGGTGGCAATGCGGAAGTCAAAATCGAGGTTGCCGGAGCCGGTCAGAACAGCCGCCCCCTCGTTAGCAGCGCGGTCAGCCTCAACAGCACTGACGATGGTGTCAAGCGCGGATTCCGGATCCACAACAACCTGATCCACAGTGGCGCCGTGAGCCCCACCGACAGTGTGGAGGCAACGTGCCCCACCCAGTGCCTCAGACAATGCCGTAATGACATCCTGTAGATCGTCCGCGCGGTCCACTGAAGTAATCAGGACTGCGGAGTTGTTGGTGGACGCTTGGGCGTTCTTATCGCTCACCGACGTTCCTTTCTCGCACTGCGCTTAATCGTTGACTTATTTGAACGTTGACTTGGCTCGAGCCATTGGACTGCCGGAGGCTCAAGATCATGCTGAGCTTCCAATCCCGCTGAGTCCCAAATCATTATTTTCATCTTATTGTGAGTCACCTTACATCTCACGACGGACTCAAACCTCTTTGGTTACCCCTGGTAGCCACACTTTTCCCCACAGATTCCAACAGTTTTCCCGCATAATCGCGGCTTTTATGCGGTTTTTCTAGTGAACTAGCCCAAATTCCCACATTGGGCGTGACTAAGGTCACATTTAGTTTTGTCCGCCTTCAAAAGCATCTCGCCGATGATGTGATGCTCGCCTCTCGATTTTTCGTAAGTTATCGCTACGATTGGGGGCGCTACCATTGGGAATGTCGAATAAACCAATAACTCCTTTCCCCACGAGGTCACCGCTGGCAGCTACTTACGCCGCGGCCTCGTGGCCGTCGTAAAGCATTAGAGAAAGAAGGACACGCTTCATGAATCGCCCGCTCCGCGTTGCCGTAATTGGCTCTGGCCCGGCCGGTGTTTATGCTTCCGATGCACTGATGAAATCCAGTACTGACGTGGAAGTCGATCTGTTTGAAAAGATGCCGGCTCCATTTGGTCTAATCCGCTACGGTGTCGCCCCCGACCACCCACGTATCAAGGGCATCATTATGGCCTTACACCGTGTGATGGAAAAGCCGGAGCTGCGCCTGTTTTCCAACGTTGAGTTCGGCAAGGACATCACGCTCGACGAATTAAAGGAGCATTACGACGCCGTCATCTTCGCCACCGGTGCCGTCGGCGACCGCGCACTGCCGACTCCGGGAGCAGACCTGCCGGAGCACTTCGGCGCAGGTGAATTCGTGGGCTTCTACGACGGCAATCCGCTCTTTGAGCGCACCTGGGATCTCTCGGCGGAGTCCGTGGCCGTCGTTGGCGTAGGCAACGTCGCGCTGGATGTCTCTCGAATCCTGGCGAAGACCGGTGAGGAACTGCACGTCACAGAGATCCCGGACAATGTTTACGAAGTTCTGAAGACAAATAAGGCCAAGGAAGTCCACGTCTTCGGCCGCCGTGGCCCGGCACAGGCAAAGTTCACTCCGCTGGAGCTCAAGGAACTCGACTACTCACCGAACGTCGAGGTCGTTGTCGATCCGCGCGACATTGACTACGACTCCGCATCCGAGATTATGCGTCGCAACTCCAAGATTACTGACCAGGTCTGCACCATCTTGGAGAACTACGCCATCCGTGAACCGAAGAACGCACCGCACAAGCTCTACATTCACTTCTTCGAGTCGCCAGTGGAAATCCTCAGCGAGGAGGGTGCCGACGGCCAGCAGCATGTGGTCGGCTTGCGCACTCAGCGCATGGAATACGACGGTGCTGGCGGACTGCGGCCGACCGGCGAGACTACCGACTGGAAGGTCGGCGCTGTCTACTCCGCCGTGGGCTACCGCTCTGATGCACTGCCGGGTATCCCGTTCGACAACGTGAAGAATGTCATTTCCAACGTCGGTGGTCGAGTCATCGAATCCGACAACACCGAGGATGAAGCAGCCGAGGCCATCACTGGCCTCTACACCACCGGTTGGGTTCGCCGCGGGCCGGTCGGTCTGATTGGTAATACCAAAGGCGATGCCAACGAGGCCGTGGCCAATCTGCTGGCCGATGCCGCAGAGGGCAAGAAATTCACCCCGTCGAAGCCGGAGTTGTCCGCTGTCAACGAGCTGCTGGAGTCAAAGGGCATCGACTACCTGGACTGGGAGGGCTGGCACAAGCTCGATGCTGCCGAACGCACCGCCGGCGAGGCCGAGGGCCGCGAACGCAAGAAGTATGTCGAATGGGATGAGATGGTCACCCACTCCAAGGGCGAGTAACGGCGAGTAACGAGGGCGGATAGAAAGCGCCGGCTACGCCACTACCTGCACATCCGTGTACGCAGCGCGCGAGTCCCAGCGGCAGCACACGATCGGCGCCAACAGCTCGGCCAATGGCTCACCGAAAGCCACCTGGCCAGCACCGGCGGCAGCGCCCGCATCGAGGACTCGATCCCACAGTAGGCCCGGCGCGGTAAACAGCGGCACCACTACGAGTCCGCGACCGCGCTTGGCCGCGCGCTCCTGTGCCACGGCCACAGCATCGGATCCCTTAATCTTCTCAGGACCGACCACGAATGCTGCACTCACATGTCCCGGCAGCATCCCGCCAAGATTTGCCGCAAATTGGTGCACCGCCGCATTGGCCTCCTCATCAGAGGAGCCGACCCCCATCACCAGCGCATCGACCGGCCAGGAAAAAGATGCATTCTCCGCCGCTTCAATGATTCGCTTCACGACGGCGCGCTTCGTGCCGTCGCCAAGCCCGAGTCCTTCAGCCACTGTGATGTCAACACCATGCCGATTGCAGAGTCGAACCTGCTCGGGAACATCGACTCGCGAGTGGAACGCATCAGTGAACAGCAGCGGTACGGCCAGTGCGCGAGTCTCGCCGGCAGCGGCGAGGTCGGCACAGACGGCATCTAGCGAGGGCTCGTCGAGGTCCAGCCAGGCGAGGCGAATCTGAGAGGGAGCGTCCAGACGGGTGAGCGGCATCTTCTCGCGCACGAGTGCGACCACCTCTTCGAGCACCGGTTTGGTCTCTGGGTGCCGGGAACCGTGCGCAAGCAGAATCAGTGCGGTCATCAATGGTCTCCTCAGGCTCGCTAGCTGTGCTTTCTGGTTTTTCTACCTGGCAGCTCTACTGGGCAGCGCCACGCACGAGGCCAGCGGTGAGAGTGTCACCGGTGCCCGGCTCAATAAGCAGGAAGGCACCGACACGACCACCGACGCGGTAGGCATCGACCGGGAGCGGCTGCGCGACCTCGATGGTCACCTCAGCGACATCATTGACCGCGAGCTGGTCGGCAACGCCGGTGGGCTCACCGGTCTCGATGTCGATAAGGGCATCGACGGAAGCGATACGCCCACGCACCAGCGCGGCACCGTAGCGCACCTCAACGACACGACCGACTGCCAGCGGCTTGTCCGCAAGGTGGACAGCCACGGCGGAGAAACGGCGGACGTCCTCCGGACGGGTGCCACTGATGAGATCACCACGGGCGAGGTCGAACTCGGCATCCAAGCTGATGGCAACCGACTGACCGGCCACGGCCTCAGTGACATCCGCGGCTGCCACGGTGATCTTCGTGACAGTAGCCTGACGGTTGGCGTCTACGGAGACAACATCGCCCACGCGCACGCTACCTGCGGCGATACGGCCGGCGTAACCACGGTATTCAGTGGCGTGATCACGAATGACGTAGTCGATGGGCAGGCGTAGGTCGGCCTCGGCATCGGTTTCCAGGTCGGCACCGATGTTGAGGTTTTCCAGCAGCTCCAACACAGTCGGCCCCTCGTACCACGGGGTATGCTCAGAAGGATCGACAATGTTGTCGCCGACCAAAGCCGACACTGGAACAACGAAGGTGTTCTGCAGACCCAAGCGCTCTGCCAGCACTGCTACATCCGACTCAATCTTGCGGAAGGCTTCTTCGCTGTAGTCCAGCAGGTCGATCTTGTTGACGGCAAAGATTACGTGGCGAACACCCAGCAGACCGGCCACAGTTGCGTGTCGCTTGGTCTGCGTCACGACGCCGTTACGTGCGTCGATAAGCAAAACGACGGCCTCAGCGGTGGACATACCAGTGATGGTGTTTCGGGTGTACTGCTCGTGACCAGGGCAGTCGGCCAAGATGAACGAGCGGACGTCGGTGGCGAAGTAGCGGTAGGCAACGTCGATCGTGATGCCCTGCTCACGCTCGGCCCGCAGACCATCAACCAGCAACGAGAGGTCAGGATTTTCCTGACCGCGCGCCTGCGAGGAGGCGACGACGGCCTCGTACTGGTCAGCGAGGATGTTCTTCGTGTCGTGCAGCAAACGCCCGACAAAGGTCGACTTACCGTCGTCGACGGAGCCAGCGGTGCACAGGCGAAGAGTGCGACGAGCGCGAGTGGCGCGGTCGGCGGTAATCAGGGTAGCTGGGGAATTTGGCTGGCTCATCAGAAGTAACCTTCCTTCTTGCGGTCTTCCATGGAGGATTCGGACAACTTGTCATCTGCGCGGGTAGCGCCGCGCTCGGTGAGCTTGGATGTGCGAAGTTCCTCCATGACCTCCGCAATAGTGGTGGCAGTCGATTCGACAGCGCCGGTACAGCTCATGTCACCGACAGTGCGATAGCGGACAGTGCGAACCTCTAGGGTCTCACCGTCGCGGGGTCCACCCCACTCGCCCGGTGCCAACCACATGCCGCCGCGGTTGAACACCTCACGCTCATGGGCAAAGTAGATGGGTGGCAGCTCGATGTCACGGGCTTCGATGTAGGCCCAGACGTCGGCCTCGGTCCAGTTCGAGATTGGGAAAACGCGAACGTTCTCTCCAGCGGCGTGGCGACCGTTGTAGAGCCCCCACAGCTCCGGCCGCTGACGGCGTGGATCCCAACCGCCGAAGGAGTCGCGGACGGAGAACACGCGCTCCTTGGCGCGGGCCTTCTCCTCATCGCGGCGGGCGCCACCGAGGACGGCGTCGTAACCACGGTTGGCGATGGTCTCCACCAGTGGCACGGTCTGCAAGGGGTTGCGGGTGCCGTCAGCACGCTCGGTGAGCACACCGCTATCAATCCAGTCTTGGACCTTGGCTACGTGCAGCTTAATGCCCGGCTGAGCGGCAATCTTGTCGCGGAATTCAATAACTTCGGGGAAGTTGTGGCCGGTGTTGACGTGGAGCAGCTCCAGCGGGATACCCGCCGGTGCGAAGGCGCGCTTGGCCAACTCGAGCACGACGACGGAGTCCTTTCCGCCGGAGAAAAGCAGTGCCGGACGGTCAAACTGGCCGGCGGTTTGGCGGATAATGTCGATGGCCTCGGCTTCCAGTTCGGCAAGCCGCGGGTCGAGGCGGTTTTGTACGGAAACGGTGGTTGAGCTTGTCATGGGGTTCTTTCTGTTGTGGCTGTGTTAGCTGTGTTAGCTTGTCGGCTGTTTTAAAAAACTGTCTGTATAAGCTGCGGGTCGCAGCTAGCCATGAGCGGCAATTGGCTAGTAGCTAGTGGCTGTCGGTATCGTCTAGCAGCCAGCCGCTCAAACTAGAGGTGCAATCCGCACTCTGTCTTCTCGCTGCCCGCCCAGCGGCCCGAGCGCGGATCCGCACCCTCTGCCACTCGCGCGGTGCATGTCGCGCAGCCAATCGACGGGAACCCCTGTTGTGTCAGCGGATGCACAATGAGGTCGTTATCCTCGATGTACTGGGCAATGTCCTCATCCGTCCAGGTGGCCAGCGGGTTGAGCTTGATGCGACCGGTCTTATCGATTTCCAGTACCGGCGTGTGTGCGCGGGTCGGCGCGTCGACGCGCTTCAGACCTGTGACCCAACCCTCGTAGGGGCGCTTCACAGCTGACAGCGGCTCGACCTTCCGCAGTGCGCAGCATCGCGTCGGGTCGGTCTTGTACAGATCTACGCCCTCTTCAGCATCCTGCTCGGCGCGGGTGCGCTTCGGCTCAATCGACAGCAGTCGGTTGTCGTAGCGCTGTGCGACCTGTTCTGCCACGTCGAGGGTCTCCGGGAAGTGGTAACCCGTATCCAGGAAAACCAGGTCGGCTTCCGGCGCGTGCCGAGCAGCCAGCTCCGCCAATACCGTGTCCTGCATCGACAGGGTCACAGCCAGTGGCGTGTGCAGGTGCTCCGCACCCCATTCCAGTACTTCCCCGGCAGTGGCAGTCTCCAGCTTGGAGCCCCACTCCAGTGCAAGCTCTATCAGACGGCGAGCAGTTTCCGGATTGTCCAGCACATCCTCACGCGCGAGCGCCTCCTGAGTCTTAATGACTTCAGCGGTTTTCAGTCCCGTGCTCATGACGCCACCTTCCTATCAATATGACCATGCAGTTTCACTGTGAATACCCGGCAACATTCGCGGCATTGCCAGGCGTAATCGGTTTCCACATCGGGCCACAGATCATCACCGCCGCAGTAAGGGCAATGCATCACCGCACCCCGGTTCGGATTGGGGTGTGCGCTTCGGCCACCGATCCCCAGTCGCGCTGGCGCCTCGTCTTTTTCGCTTGCCGACGGCCCCTGCGACCGAACCTCGTTGGAAGATTCACTCACTTCAGATACTCCTCATCAGCGCGGACAATCCACTCGCGGAACTGTTCACCCTCGTGGCGCTGCTCCTTGAAATGATTGACGACGCGCTCGATGTAGTCACCCAGTTCTGCCGAGGTGACCTTGTGTCCGCGAACCTTGCGACCGAAGTTGGCATCGAGCCCCAGCGAACCACCGAGGTGAACCTGGAAACCCTCGACACGGTTGCCCTCATCGTCGGTGACAATCTGACCCTTGAGTCCAATATCGGCAATCTGTGTGCGGGCACAGGCATTCGGGCAGCCGTTGAGCGCAATGGTGATTGGGACATCGAGGTCGCCGAGACGTTCCTCCAAGTCGCCCACCAGATCGATTGCGCGCTGGCGCGTGGTGACAAGTGCGAGTTTGCAGAACTCCAGGCCAGTGCAGGCCAGGATGCCCCGCCGGAATGCGGAAGGCTTGGCAGACAGGCCAATTTCGTCGAGCTCAGCGAGCAGGGAGTCGACCTGGTCGTCGGCGACGTCGAGGAGAATGAGCTCCTTCATGACAGTGGTACGGACGCGGGAAACACCGTGGCGCTCGGCGATGTCGGCGAGCTTGACCAGGTCAGAGCCCGGAACACGGCCAACAGCGGGCTTCACACCGACGTAGTTGAGACCGTCGGCCTGCTTGTGCACGCCGATGTGGTCACGGTCGCCCTCGAAAGGCTCGGGCGCGGGGCCGTCGATAAGCTTGCGGTTGAGGTAGTCGTCTTCGAGTACCTGGCGGAACTTCTCCGCACCCCACTCGGCAACGAGGAACTTCAGACGCGCGCGATTGCGCAGGCGACGGTAGCCGTAGTCACGGAAGATGCGGCACACGCCCGCCCATACCTCGGGAACCTCGTCCTCTGGGATCCAGGCGCCGAGACGCTGCGCGAGCATTGGGTTGGTGGAGAGACCGCCGCCGACCCAAACGTCGAAACCGGGGCCGTGCTCTGGGTGATTGACACCGACAAAGGCGACGTCCTGGACCTCGTGGGTGACATCGAGACGCGGGGAACCGGAAACTGCGGACTTAAACTTGCGCGGTAGGTTGGAGAACTCGTCGCCGGAGAGGTACTCGTCCTTGATGCGGCGAATAGCATTGGTGCCGTCGACGATTTCATCGGCAGCAACGCCGGCAACCGGGCTACCTAGGATAACGCGGGGAACGTCGCCGCAGCCAAAGTTGGTGTCGAGACCAACCCGCTCAAGGCGGTCCCAAATCTCCGGCATGTCCTCGACGCGGATCCAGTGCAGCTGGACGTTCTGACGGTCGGAGAAGTCCGCGGTGTCACGAGCGAAGTCGCGGGAAATCTCCCCGATGGTGCGAATACCCTCGGTGGTGGTCTGGCCACCATCGAGACGAACGCGGAGCATAAAGTACTTGTCCTGCAACTCGGCGTTAGTCTTCACACCGGTGTGCTCACCGCTAAGCCCCTGCTTGCGCTGGGTGTAGAGGCCAATCCACTTAAAGCGCGGAGCTAGGTCTTCCGCAGGGATAGAGTCAAACCCCTGCTTGGAGTAGATGTCGATAACACGCTGCTTAACGGCAAAGCCAGCATCTTCTTTCTTGATGCGTTCGTCGTCGTTAAGTGGCTCGCGGCCGTCGATAAGCCACTGTCCCTGCGGCTTCGGTGCACGCTTCTTACGTCGGGTAGCCGCTGCGGAAGCCGGACGCTCGGCGGTTTTCGTAGGAGAGCTCATGGGAATCTACCGAATCACTTTCGTTTTTGTTCTCGTTGACCGAATCAGAGTTGCTTGAATCAGCCCTGAACGAATTAGTTGCTAATTTTTATAGACCGGACGGTCTATGCAGTATTGCAGGCAACATTAGACCGACCAGTCTGGCTAGTGCAAGCCGGGGTATGCTCGGATACCTAGCGAACCCCCGCTTCGCCCACGTGGACACCGTTTTCTGCGCCCACTTTGACACCTCCAGAAGCATCCCCAGCCCCGCCATCAACCGAAGCCGGTGATGGAGATCCAGAACTAGACACATCAGCCAAGGAAGACTGAGAAGTCGACTCAAGTTGGACCCGCTGACGCAGACGCGGAAGAGTGTCATGCGACCGCGCCCACAGCACCAGTGCGACAACGCCAAAAGCCCAGACAAGCAGCACCGTTGCCAACACGCCGCCAGAAACCAGCGGCGAAAACAGTGTTCGAATATTCAGCCCGACCAACACGCCGCCGATCACAATTCCAAGCAGGCGCGGATTAATACGCCCCACCAGGTATGCAGCCAAAGGTGCAGCAATCACACCACCGCACAGCAAACCAATTACCGGCGCGGCATGCTGAGTAAACTCCTCCCGCAGCTTTGGCAAAAAGCCCAGCACAGAAGCTAGAGCGACAAGAAATTCCGCCGCCGAGACAGTACCGATAATCTTGCGCGGCTGATCAGCCTCAGCACCCAACAAAGTAGAGGTGGTAACAGGCCCCCAACCGCCGCCACCAGTGGAATCGAGCAGACCACCAAAGAGCCCCAGCGGAGCGAGCTTCTTCGCTCCCCAGGTCTTTTTCTTGCGCTTAACATTAGCCAGGAAGGCGAAGCGGATAATCACCCACAGGCCGAGAAAAAGCAAGATTGTCGAGGTCACAGGCGTCGCGGCATCACTATCCAGATTGGACAAAAAGGTCGCACCAACAAAGGCACCGATAGCGCCCGGCACACCAAGGCTCAGTGCGCGCCGCCAGTCGACATTGCCGAATCGCCAGTGCGAAATACCAGAGGCCAGCGTCGTGCCCACCTCCGCTACGTGAACTACCGCCGACGCAGTGGCAGCACTACTACCAGCAACAATAAAAAGTGAAGTGGCAGTGACACCGAATGCCATCCCCAGAGTGCCATCGACTAATTGCGCGCCAAGGCCGATTAGCACGAAGACTATGAGTTTTTCCATGACAAGCCCTTCCCCGCTTACCCAACCAGAGCCTGCCGTTGCCACGACGTCCGCACGACAAGCTCTTTTAGACCTCGTTCAGCAGAAGCAATACGCAGCAAAACCCTCTCAAGCCAAAGCAGTGATTCTTGCGGTGTTTTGTGTTTGCTTTTTGTAGACCAGTTTGTCTATATTCTGTTTCAGCAAGCATAGACCGATTGGTCTACGATAAGCAATCGCGACAAAGAAAACGTAGAAAAAGGATTCCACTCAATGACCAACGACCAGACTGCAGCCCAGAACGCGGCCGCTTCCTCACTGCCCAATCTCGCCAACTCCACCACGCCACTGCGTGTAGCCGTGGTCGGCTCGGGCCCGGCCGGTATCTACGCCTCCGACGCACTGATGAAGTCCGGCCGCGACGTCGCCATCGACCTCTACGAGCGCCTTCCAGTGCCGTTCGGTCTCATCCGCTACGGCGTTGCGCCAGACCACCCGCGAATCAAGGGCATCATTAAGTCCCTCCACCGAGTGCTGGACAAGCCGCAGGTCCGACTTCTGGGCAACGTGGACGTCGGTAAGCAGGTCAGCGTCGATGAACTGCGCCAGTTCTACGACGCCATCATCTTCGCCACTGGCGCGACCGGCGACCGCGATCTGAATATCCCGGGCGCCGACCTGCCGGAGCACTACGGCGCGGGTGAGTTCGTAGGTTTCTACGACTCCCACCCGGAGTTCGCCCGCGATTGGGAGCTCTCCGCTGAGTCCGTGGCCGTGGTCGGTGTCGGCAACGTGGGCCTCGACGTCGCCCGCATTCTCGCCAAGACTGCCGATGAGCTGCACGTCACCGAAATCGCCGACAACGTCTACGCTGGCCTGGCAAAGAATGCCGCCCGCGAAATTCACGTCTTCGGCCGCCGCGGCCCGGCCCAGGCAAAGTTCACTCCACTGGAGCTGAAGGAATTGGACCACTCCGACACCATTGAGGTTGTCGTGAATCCGGAGGACATCCAGTACGATGCCGCCTCCGAAACGTCCCGTCGTGAGTCCAAGATCACCGATCAGGTCTGTACGATTCTGGAAAACTACGCCATCCGCGAGCCAAAGGGCGCCCCGCACAAGCTCTTCATCCACTTCTTCGAGTCCCCGGTCGAAATCATCGGCGAGACTGGCGAGGATGGAGTACAGCACGTCAGCGCTATCCGCACCGAACGCACTGAACTCGACGGCGAGGGTGGCGTCCGTGGCACCGGCACGTTCACCGAATGGCCGGTCGGTGCGGTCTACCGTGCAGTCGGCTACCGCTCCGACGCAGTCACCGGCGTACCGTTCGACACCGGCACCCACACCATCCCAGATGCCGGCGGACGCGTGCTTGACGACGTCGACGGCAACCACATCCAGGGTCTGTACACCACCGGCTGGATTCGCCGTGGCCCGGTCGGCCTAATCGGTAACACCAAGGGCGACGCCAACGAAACCGTCGGCAACCTCATCGCCGACTGGGAGGCAGGCCGCCTGGTCGCACCTGCAAAACCCACGTATAACGACGTCGACGAGTTCCTGGCCAACAAGGGCCTCCAGGTCACCACCTGGGAGGGCTGGCACGCACTCGACGCCGCCGAACGTGCAGCGGGCGAAGCCGAAGGCCGCGAGCGCAAGAAGCTGGTCGAGTGGGCCGATATGGTTGCGGCCTCCACGGTCGTCGCAAAGCAGCCAGATGCCGATGACGTGGCCGAAGCTGTACACGAAGCGGTTGTGGAGACTGTCGCCAGCTAGCGTGTCGGGTCTAACCGGGCAGTTGATTGTGCACGTCAGTCGGTCTTCGGATTAGAGTTAATACATGGCTTATCATGCAGACTCATCCAACCTGGACGTCAAGGAAGTTCTGACCTGGGAAGGCTTCGGCGTCGCCTCCCGTGAACTGGCACAGCAGATTGTCGATTCGGGCTACGAGCCGGAGATCATTATCGCCGTGGCCCGCGGTGGTCTTCTACCTGCAGGTGCACTCAGCTACACCATGGGCGTCAAGCTCTCTGACGCCATTAACGTCGAGTTCTACACCGACGTGGCGGAGACCCTGCCGGATCCGGTTCTGCTGGAGCCGCTGCTGGACATCGAATCGATTTCTGAGCGCCGTCTGCTGGTCGTTGACGATGTCGCAGACTCCGGTCGCACGCTGCACCTGGTGCTCGATTTGCTTAAGACCCACGGTGCGGAAGTACGCTCCGCTGTGCTCTACGGCAAGTCCCGCTCGGAGATTGCACCGGACTATGTCTGGAAGCACACCGATGACTGGATCGTCTTCCCCTGGTCGGCCGAGCCACCGGTACAGAAGTCCAAGTAGATCAAGTAGCTTACGCACCATAGCGGGCAAACAAAAAGTGCGCTGCGGGGCCGGTTACGGCCGTACCGCAGCGCACACTACGTCGTCGAACTAGCCCAGTTCGACGACCTTAATCTTTGATGCCGCCTCCGATGCACGCTCACGGGCAGCATCGACAGAATCCGCGGTTGAAACAGCAACGCCCATGCGGCGACGCGGGCCAGCGACCGGCTTACCAAAGATACGAATATCAGTCTCCGGAATAGCCATGGCCTCCGTCAGCCCGGTGTAGCCCGGCTGCTCGATGTCAGCACCGCCGTAGACCACAGCGGAGGCTCCCGGGGACACCAGCGTGACGTCGATAGGCAGACCCAACACTGCACGCGCGTGCAGCTCGAACTCAGAGAAACGCTGGGTGCCCATGGTGACCATGCCGGTGTCGTGCGGACGCGGGCTGACCTCGGAGAACCACACCTCATCGCCGCGAACAAACAGCTCGACGCCGAAGATACCGCGACCGCCCAGCGCGTTGGTGATGCGCGCGGCGACAGAGCGCGCATTGTCCAGGGCGTTTTCACTCATGGCAGCCGGCTGCCATGACTCAACGTAGTCGCCGTCCTGCTGACGGTGCCCAATGGGCTCACAGAACCACGTTGCCCCCTCGCCGGTCTCCGGATCAACGGAGCGCACGGTCAGCAGCGTGATCTCGTAGTCGAAATCGACGAAGCCCTCCACGATGACGCGGCCGGACTCGACGCGGCCGCCACTCATGGCGTAATCCCACGCGGCCTGGACATCCTCCGGCGAACGCAGCGTGGACTGCCCCTTGCCCGAGGAACTCATGACCGGCTTGACCACACACGGGAAGCCAATCTCATCAACAGCTGCGGTGAACTCATCAAAGCTGGAGGCGAAGTGATAGCGGGAAGTCGGCAGCCCAACCTCTTCCGCAGCCAGACGGCGAATACCCTCTCGGTTCATGGTCAGCTGAGTCGCCCGTGCGGTTGGAATAACGGTGACGTCCAGCGTCTCGTCTTCCTCAACCTCTTCCAGCACCTCGGTTGCCAGGGCCTCGATCTCGGGGACGATGAAGTGGGGCTTGACCTCGAGAATCAGGTCCCGCAGTGCACTGGGGTCCGACATATTCAAGACGTAGGCGTGGTGAGCTACCTGGTGTGCCGGTGCATGCTCGTAGCGATCGGCAGCGTGCACCTCAACGCCAAGACGTTGGAAAGCAATGGTCACCTCCTTGCCGAGCTCGCCAGAGCCGAGCAGCAGAACTCGCGTCGCTCCCGGCTGGTACGGGGTTCCGGTGACTTCAGGGGTGAACATCGAGATAAACTCGCTTTCGTCTACGGCACGTACGCTGCACAACCAGCAGCTGTGAAATTGATTGTCTCCAGCATACGACAGCGAGCGGATTCACCGCGGCGGGCACGGGCGGGAACCTAGCGCGGGAACACCCGCTCAAACTCGACCAGCGCCGCACTCCGGTCAGCAGCCAAGACAACGTTCGCCTCAGCACCGGCAGAGTCTGCCACCACTTGACCGCGGCGTCCTGGCTCATCTGCAAAGGTTCGCTTATCGACGCCCACGAGACGCATCTTCTCCACTTCCCCTGTCACCGCACCGACGGCCACCATCGCAGCAAAGAGGTCATGGACCTGCGCCTTGTAACCGACCCCCACACCCTGGTGGAACTCAAAGTAGAACTTCAGCGAACGGCGCAGAACACGCAGCAGCTCCGGGTTCATACCGGCATCGCGCCAGGACTCAATTTCAACATCGCTGATAGTGATGGTCTCGGTGACATTGAGTGGAACCAACGTCGGCACCGGCGCACCTGCGGCGGTGGCGATACTGCGCACGGCATCCTCCGGGCGCTCGACTGCCACAGCGCCCGCGGTGCCGAAGACCTCGGTGACCGCGGTGGGGTCGACCCAGAAGTTCCATTCCGCAAACTCGGTAACGTTACCGTGGTACTCCACAGCACCGCCCATAATGGTTACGCCGTCGAGCTCCCGCATGAGTTCTGGGTACTTCTTCAAAGCGGCCACGTAGGTAGTCATAGGGCCAGTGACCAGCAGGTGCACCTTCTCCCCCGTCGACCGCGCCTGCTCGATGACCTGGCGCCACAGCGCCAGCGGATCCGTCGCTCCTCCGCGCCCCGGCTCGTAGATGACGGCCGGTGGCGCCAGGTTGTAGCCCAGCCCGTACGGGCCATGAGTCTCAGGCGTGGTAGTCAGCTCACGGTCAGCGGGCCCCTCGAAACCGCTGACAACCGGGACCTCCGGACAACCGCAGAGATTCAACATGTATTTTGTGTTGCGAGCGGACCATGCCGCAGTGGTGTTACCACCTGCGCAGGTCACACCCACCAGCTCAATCTCGCCTGCGGTATGCAACCCCGCGAGGTAGACGAGAGCAAGACTGTCATCGATACCCGTGTCAACGTCGGCAAGCACTTTCAAACGCGTCATAAGGTCAAGTGTGACACGAAACACGCTCGGCTCGCAGAGCTAAACCCGGGCAAAACAGGAATACAGACAAGTTTTCGCGGGTGCTAGCCGGATTTACTAGTTCGTCGCCATCCCTGCATCACCCACCGGAGCGGACTCCGGCAGCGGCATAGCCAGCTCGGTCAAGACCTCGCGCAGACGCGTCGGGTAGTCGGTAATGATGCCATCGACACCAGCGGCAATCTGCTCGCGCATGGTCTCCTTTTCATTCACCGTCCACGGCACCACCTTCATGCCAGCCTCGTGTGCGCGGGAAATCAGCTCCGGCGTGGCGACCGGGTGGTAGTCAGAATCCGACGGTGTCTTGCCGTAAGGAATGCTGTGCGTCGGTGAGAGCACCTGCACGCCGAGCTGCTTGGCGGCCTCGATAATGTCGCCATCGACCTCGTCGTAATTGACATCGCCGATCCAAGGAGAATCCTTCTTCCAGGTGGTCTCGTCCCACAGCATGACCAGTGGAATCTCCGGGTTCCGTTCCGCGACCAGCGGCAGCGAGCGCCAATCGAAGGACTGAATCATCACTCGATCAGCCACACCCGCGCGGTCAATCTCGTCGAGAATCACATCGACGAACTCCTGTGGTTCTGCCGAGTCAGCGCGCTTTTCGCCCTCAATCTTGGTCTCAATGTTGAAGTGGATGTCCTGGTTGTCCTTAGTTAGCTCGAACAGCTCCGGCAGGGTCATCATCCTGTTGCCCTTGATTGGCTCCGCATCCGGGAAGTCCTCGAGCTTCTTGTCGCAGACCAGGGTTTGTACCTGCTCATAGGTGAGGTCATGCACGAGCTTGCCGACGTACGGGTACTGCGGATCCCCCTCCGTCACTGGCTCGGTGTCCGAGCACTTATCGTCTTGGATCTCCGGATCGTGCCAGACCATAGGCACGCCATCCTTCGTCAGAACGATGTCCAGCTCCAACGTCGTAACGCCCAGCTCCAGCGAGTTGGCCATCGCCTGCTTGGACTCCTCCGTCCACTCACCGCGACCACCACGGTGCGACTGCAGATCAAAACCCTCCGGCAACTTAGCCATCGCAGCCGGCCGCACATTCGCGGACGCATTCAGCTCAGCGACCTGCTGCTTTTCAAAGGTCTTCTCTTCGCTCGCCGTAGTGCTAACCGCGCTTGTACTGCTTGACGACGACACCGCGTCGTTGTCCGCATCATTGCTGCAGGCTGCAATAGGAGAAATAGCAAACGCACCCATAGCAATGGCCGCAATTGCGCGGCGTGTGCCGTGAGCACGTGAGTTCTGTGGCTGCTCTCTCTGCTCGGTCCGTTCGTCAAGGATGGAGTCAGATGAGTTGTGAGAAGACATGGCCGGTGATTTTCCTCTTTGGGCTTAGTATTAGCGACTTATGTTAGCGACTTCATAGCGACGGCATAGTACCGACAACACAGTGTCGACAAACTACCGTCGGAGATTTTACGGAACACAGAAATCTACGTGAAATCTGTGTGTTGCGCCACTACTTTAAAACGGCTTGCCAGCACTCGCATCTGGAGAGAGCACGGGTTAGAGATTAATTTCCCTCTGCCTTTGGAATCTCACCTTCTTGAGCAACTTCTACCCCATCCCAGGAGTACGTAACGGGAGCGTTGTACTGGTCTTTAAAGGCGAAGGCACCGCCGTCTTCAATCATTTTATTGACATCGAAGAAATTGACGGTCACAGTTTTGCCATCGCCTTCGACCGAGTTGATTGTCTGCGGACCACCGGCGGTACCCACGTACTCGCCCTTATGAAACAGCAGCACTGCACCAGAGGTAGTTGAGTGGGTAATTTCATTCTGTACTGCTGAGGCAAAGGTCAACTCGCTGGTGGTATCCCAGTTCGTATTGTCCGTGACTGTCCAACCGCTGCCATTGCCACCTTCCATTGAGTTCAGGTCGGCAACCGCTTCTTCGAAAGACTCTTCCTGGATTGGCGCAGAAGAACCCCCATCGGTGTCGTTATCATCGACATCCGGATTGGGGGTATCTGCACTTTCACTGTCATCCTCGACAGTGGTGGTCGTAGTGATGGTGGTCGTTTCTTCATCTACCTGAGGAGCAGAGGTCGGTGCTGCAGTCTCATCAGTGGAGCAACCGGACAAAGCCACTACACCTGCGACCGCCGCGCTAACCAGCATCGACCCGCGACGAACTGAACGACCACTCATGGCTGGAACCTCTTCTGTTCTCTCAAGTTTTCTCAAGCACCTAGCTACGGCGGAGCATTACTTTTCTCATGTCCGACTCTGAATTGAGTTTACTTGGAAAAATTCAAGAGTCCCCGAGAGTGCCCAAGAATTCTCGAAAGCTCTCGAGAGTTCTCGGGAGCCGTTAGGAAGCGGGCTTCGCGCCGCCGGGAATCTTCCCCTCGTGGACGACGTGATCGCCGTTCCAGAAGAAGTGAACATTAGAGGTGAACTCCACCGCATCAGCGTTCGGCGCACCTGCGGCCTCCTGGGCCTCCCAGTCGTGGTAGATGACTGAAATGTTCTTACCATCAGGGGTCGGCGTCACCTTGTTGATGTGCTGAGGCCGGTCAGAGTCCGTACCAATGAACTCACCCTTGTGGAACATCAACAACACAGTGGAGGACTGAGCGTTGCCCTGCTTGGCCTGATCTGCGAGAGCAAAGCTCAAATCGCTACACGGGCTGAAGTTGGAGGTGCCAGTGTACTTCCACCCATCATGGTTGTTCGGACGCTCCCTGTTGACCTTATCCAGGGCCGCCTGGATTTCAGGTGCAGCCGGGTTCGGGGTACAGCTATCCACCTGCGCCGGAGCTGGAGCCGGTGCTGGAGCCGGTTTCGCCTGAGCCGCAGGAGCTGCAACTGCTCCACCTACTGCGGAGAAAACCATCGCGCCGGAAAGCACGGCGGAACTTGCCAGTCGTTGTACTCGGTGTCCTGTGTTTTGCATGAAAACCACACGCCTTCTGTCGTTTGGACTTCTGTCGTTGGACCACGCGGTGAGGCCTACGATACAAAAATGACTCTGAGATGCCAGGGTCAACTGACAATTCCCAGAGCCTTCTCGTGGTTAGCAAATGTTCTTTTTTACAGCAGCCAGCAGTTTCGGCACCGAAGATTTTTTATCTAACAGTTCGATAAAGCCGGGTCGAAAGCGGGACTATTTTCCGGTTAGTTCGCCACTGCCTCCAGATTAAGTGTCCAGCGCTAGTTGTCCAGCACGTCGTGAACAACGATGGTCTGGTCACGACCCGGGCCAACACCGATGTAAGAAATGCGAGCGCCGGAGAGCTCCTCCAGGCGGTTCAGGTAATCCTTGGCCTTGTCCGGCAGCTCATCGAAGGTGCGGCAGCCAGTGATGTCTTCGTCCCACGCAGGCATGGTCTCGTAAATCGGGACAGCGTGGTGGAACTCCGACTGGGTGAGTGGCATTTCGTCGTGGCGCACGCCATCAACGTCGTAAGCGACACAAATCGGAATCTCGCCGATACCGGTCAGGACGTCCAGCTTGGTGATGAACAGATCCGTGAAACCGTTGACGCGCGCGGCGTAGCGAGCCAGCACCGAGTCGTACCAACCACAGCGGCGCTTACGGCCGGTGTTGACCCCGACCTCACCGCCGGTGGTCTGCAGGTACTCACCCCACTTGTCGAACAGCTCCGTCGGGAACGGGCCAGCACCGACGCGGGTGGTGTAGGCCTTCATGATGCCCAGCACCGAAGTGATCTTCGTCGGGCCGATACCGGTGCCCACGCAAGCACCACCAGCGGTTGGGTTCGAGGAGGTCACGAACGGGTAGGTGCCGTGGTCGACGTCGAGCATGGTGGCCTGGCCGCCCTCCATGAGGACGTGCTTGCCGGCATCCAAAGCCTGATTGAGCTCAAACTCCGAGTCGATAATCATCGGACGCAGGCGGTCGGCGAAGCCCATGAAGTAATCAAAGACCTCATCCGGATCGATGGCGCGACGGTTGTACAGCTTGACCAGAATCTGGTTCTTCTGAGCCAGCGAAGACTCAATCTTCTGGCGCAGAATCGACTCATCCAGAATGTCCTGGACACGCAAGCCCGTACGGCCGACCTTGTCGGCGTACGTCGGGCCAATACCGCGGCCAGTGGTGCCGATAGCGCGCTTACCCAGGAAGCGCTCGGTCACCCGGTCCAGCGTCTGGTGGTACGGAGCAACCATGTGGGCATTGCCGGAAACGCGCAGGCGGGAGGCCTTTGCACCGCGAGCTTCAAGGCCATCAATCTCGTCGAAAAGCGCCTCGAGGTTGACCACACAGCCATTACCGATAATCGGCACAGCGTTTTCCGACAGCACACCCGCCGGAAGCAGCTTCAGCTCGTACTTCTCACCGCCGACGACAACGGTGTGGCCGGCGTTATTGCCACCGTTGGGCTTGACGACGTAGTCAACGCGGCCACCGAGAATATCGGTTGCCTTGCCCTTGCCCTCGTCGCCCCACTGGGCACCGACGATAATGATTGCGGCCATAGTCCTACTTCAACTCCTGGGATTGCAGACGACGCATTAGAGTGTAGTCCTATGCGTATTGTTGTGCTGCAGTGTGGCCCCGATGTACCCGCGTTTTCCCAATTGCTCCGCCAATCATGGTCTATATCAGCACCGTCCGCACCATCAGCACCAGCTACTCCGGCACTACCCGCCTATGCGCTTCACGACGTCGCGATGATCCCCGCCCGCAAGGAGCTGGCTTTCATCGACGACCTGGCCAAGGACGTACTGCCTATCGATACAGCACCGACGCCGGAGGAAATCTCCAAGCAGAAAAAGGTCGACCACTTAGGCGTTCCGCAACCCGCTCCGCAAAAGCCGAGCGAGCCGTTGCGAATTGTGGTCGTTGGCACCGACGCGGCACTGGCTGCCGTGGCAACCTACCTGATGCGCAAGAACCTCCTGTGGATTGAACTGGCACATGTCCCCACCGCCCCCTCGACCGCGGCCAAAAACTGGGGCATCGAAGGAGGAGAAGGACTCGATGCGACGGCCGCGCTCACACGCCCGACGATGCCAGTGCCACTGATCCGCGATGACACCGGGCACGCAATTGTTGGTTACGCCCTACTGACAGAGCCAGGAATTACCGGAGTGTCCTCGGAAAACGGGTTTACTGGCGAGGTCTATGTCGACGAGCATCAGATGTTCTCCGGCACATCCACCGGCCTGCAGATTCGCCCTACCCCCGACGCCCCGGGCATCGTTGCGGCCGAAGTTCCGGCGCCGGACGCGGAAGTCGGTAACGAGGATGGAGGCAACAAAGGCCTGCTGAGCCGACTCGGATTGGGTCGCGGTGGCCGTCGTAAAGCGAAAGAAGCCCCGTCCCGCGAGCTGCACCGCCCGATGACGGGTCGGGCAGTTCAAGTTGGTGGCCTGAGCTTCCGTTACGTACGCGATGGCGTAGAGTCGCGAAAGCCGCGCGAGAAAACAACTCTGTACCGACACCTCCGCGACTTGCAGATTGTGCACTAACTGCGTCGGGGGGGGCAATAGCCACGGTCTGTCTGCGAGAAAGTGGCCTGCATGAAAGTGGCCTGCGCGATAGTTCGAGTACAGATAACATTTGAATGTTAAAGCCACTTCCTCGATAGGACAGCATCATGACTGACAACACCCCACGGTTACGCGCTGGCGACCAAGCCCGCCACACTGCGCTGGAACGCTTGGAATGGGCATTCCGCGATGGCCAGATTGACTTTGCGGAGCTGCAGGAGCGCACCGAGAAAGCCCAAAAGGCAACGTACATTGATGAGTTGCCCGCATTGACACAGGACTTGTCGCTGCCCGCGAACCTGGCCGAGCCGACTCCACATACGCGCCCAAACCCTAACCTGCGCCCGAACCTGCACAGCGTCCCGGACGAGCACCATTCAGTGGCACCGAATGCAGCCAACGATCATCAGCCAGCTCGGATTGATAGCTCCGCCACGGCAACCGGTTCGAAGCTCTCCATCGGCATCTTCGGCGGCACCGACAAGAGAGGCCCTTGGACGTGCGCTCCCACGCACACCACGGTGGCGGCCTTCGGCGGGACTGGCTTGGATTTCCGCGAGGCCATCCTGACCGCGGAAACCACTGTCGTCAACATTGGCTGCGCCTTCGGTGGAGTCGACGTCATTGTCCCCGACCACTACCAGGTTGATGTCGACGTGCTCCCCATCTTTGGCGGCACGGATGTTACTGGAAAACCGGGACGCAACCTACCCGCTCCTGGCGCCGGACAGGCTCCGAAGATTATTGTGCGCGGCTTTGTCGCTTTCGGTGGCGTCGAGGTCAAGCGCGTACCGCAGTAGAGCAGGTTGCAGTAGCACGGGGCAGTAGAGCGTACCGCAGTAACCGACTGACGCCTAGCGAGCCGCTACTCGCCCACTCCTCACCGGCTACTCGTCCCATACCTCCGGCGGCATTGCTGGGAACGGCGTCGTCGGCGGCAGCGTTGCCACGGCTGAACGTCTGGACAGGCCACACACCTGCAACAGGTCCACCACCAATGAGCGGGACTGCGCAAACACGACCTGCTCCGATAGCGTTGCGTCCTCGATGACGCGCGGGTGCATTTTCGCTGCTAGACGACGCAAGTACCGAACCACATCTTCAAGCTTGACCTCTCCGGATCCCTCGGAAAGCTGGACGATAGCGATGTCGCCGGATTCGAAAGGCAACTCGCCCCACTCTGGGATTCGGCGCACGGCGGCTTCGTCGTCAAGCACATGACTGACCAGGCGCGTGCCTTCAGATACGCCGAGAACAAGCCCACACAGTTCGGGCGAGAAGTCGATGTGGTCCTCCCGGGCTGTGATAGCGCGACGCGCGAGCACACGGATGTTGCGCATGGCGTTGTCGACAGGATGAACCATGCGTGACAGCGAGTGGATTCGATCCCGGGAGCGCCAGAGCAACGGGGAGATGCGGACCTGCTCGCCCGCGTCGGCAACGGTGCGGTCCATCAGCGAGACCTGCGCCTGCATGGAGCGAACCACGCTCAGTGCGGTGCGGATGCGATCGGTGTCGCCCTCTTTCATGCCGATGCCGATGTCATAAAGTACGTCTGCACCCATGTCGAGGACCTTGGCCACCTTGCGGCGAGCACCCGCCAGCGGGCTTCGCGGCAATACCATGAGCACAATAATGCCCACCACACCACCGACGAGAGCATCGATCATTCGGTAATAAGAACCAGCGGTGCCCGGCGGAATAATGGTGGCGATGAGCACGGCTGAAGATGCCGCTTGGTTCACCACAAGCGGGCCTCGACCGACAAACACGCCGATGATCATGGCGACAAACACACCGACGGTCAGCTGCCAAATACCCGAGCCGAGGATGGAGATAATCACATCACCAATGCCGACTCCCAGCGAGGCACCGAGCACCAACTCAACAGAGTGCTTCAGGCGAGGACCTGCGGTCATCACATTGAGGCTGATGAAAGCGGCCATCGGCGCGAAGAACGGGTTGGGGTGCCCCAGTACCTCAAGCGCGAACCAGTAGGCCAACCCGGCGGCTAGCGTCGCCTGGACAATAAGCATCCAGCGGGAGCGCACACGGGCAACGGCATGGAGGAAACGCGTGCGGGGCCTCACTTTCTGACGCAGCTTGTTTGCTGCGCGGGAGGCCGGATGTAGGTACGTATTGCGAAAATCTTGGAAATCCGGGCGCGGATTATCCTCGACGAATTGCGTTTCCTTAGCTTCGACGAGATCGCCGACATGCGCGGGAGCAATGTCCTCAAGATCCCTGGCAGCTGCGGCATCCTTATCTTCCCCACCAGCGATGCCAGCCATGCCGAAGTCACCATCCTCATATGAAAAACTGTGCACTTTTTATGTACCCGATGTGCTGTTGTGCACTTTTATGCGCTCGCTGAATCTCTGTGCACGATTAAAGACCCAACTCTGGCAGCGCGGATTCATCACTGTCACGCAGCAACGCCATCATGCGACCGAATTCATCATCCTCGCCGATAGCCTTAGCAGCCTTAGCCAACGCCGCGAAGGCGCGGAGCACACCACGATTGGGCTCGTGCTCCCATGGAATCGCTCCGAACCCCTTCCAGCCGTTTCCGCGCAGCAGGTCCAGACCGCGGTGGTAACCAGTGCGGGCGAAGGCATAGGCCTGAATCTCCTGACCTTCGGACAAGGCACTTTCAGCCAAGTCTGCCCACGCCTGGGAATCGCGCGGGCATGCGCGAACCACGGCCTCCGGGCTTGCGCCACCGTTGCGGGCAGCAACGGCCTCGTCAAGAACGGGGAGCTTCACGGGAGCAGGAGCCATCATGTCATTGAGTTTCATGCGTCCTATTGTGCCAGGCATGACGTGCCGATGGCAGGATCTAGGCATGCGACTCTCTGTTGGTAAGGGGCGGGCACAGCGTGGTGGTACAAAGTCGGCAAGCGCCAGATGACGACCAACTAGCGTTCCCCGACTACTCCGGGCAGCTCGGCTTCGTCGAATCCAACGACTCACCATTTTCCAGCTTGGTCGCAACAAAATCGGCCACTCGGGCACATGCTTCCATCAGCATCCAACCCGACAGCTGGACAGAGAGGTCACGCTCCTTAATCGCCGAACCGCGAACCGCGCCACCGACTGATTGCGCAACCGAACCGCCCTGTGGGAACTGAGCATTGTCGTTCCAATCTGCGGGGAAAAGCGGCAGGCCATCGACCTCGAGGCGGTGGTACCAGCACTTTTCCCCCGACGCCAGAACCAGTCGGCGAGCAATGCGGGCTGCCGCGCGATTCATGCGATTGTCTCCAGGCAAACGCACCGCCGCATCGGCGAGGTATCGCACGAGGATGCCGTTGAACAGACCACCATCGCCGCCACCGGCACCGGCGATGACATTGTCGGTGGTCGCCAAATCCTTTGCCACCGCGTGGATGAGGTTTTGCACGCGCGTGAAATACTTCGTCGCCTGCTCACGCTGGCCGTGCGCCCGAAGCGCAAGTCCCACTTCAAGACAAGCGCCAATCATGACACCCTGGTTGTACGTAAACATGCCCTTCTGCACCACGGCACCTGCCATGGACAAGCGAATGCCGTCGTAGAGCAGACCTGAGTCCGCCAAAAGGTTGGCGTAAACCCAGTCGATAAGTTCCTCTGCCTCCTTGATACGACCAGCCCGGGCCAGAGCGATGGCTGCAGGACCGTTCGAGGGGACGTTGAAAAAGAGGTCCTGCTCACGCCACGGCAGCACACCCGTGGACTCCTGCCGACCATCGCCCAAGCATGAAATCAGCCGCGCTGTCGTCTTCTTGGGCACCGATGCGCCGAGGACAGCGTCGGCACGCCCGAGCGCCAACGCCATCCACGCGCGATCGTCATAGTACTTGTTCTTGGTCAGCAGCGTGAGGTTGCGAATGCGGATACCCCGAGTGGTCTGGCGGATAGCGCGGTACTTCTCCTTAGAGGGCACGCGCTTGGCTGCGTCTACCAGACAGTCGAGATACTGCGCCTGCCACCAGTAATGCCAGTTGATGAAGACCTTATGTCGCAGCGGCGCGGGCCAGGAAGCCATTGCCAGATTCGTGCCCGGAAGACCCCACAGCTTCGCCGCATGACGGTTGCGAATCGCCTGCTCAGCCACGTCCGCGCGATAGGCCCACGTTTCGGCCTCCGGACGCGACATTTTTAGAACCACTGGCTCTCCTTAAAACGGCTGTGAAACAGCTCTAAAACAGCCTTTCGAAATAAAACACCTAAGCAGACAATTACCAGGCCGCGGTGATGTCTGCATGAGTACGAATCCAAGAGTGCATGGCAATACCCGCCGCTACCCCCGCATTTATCGAACGCGTCGATCCAAATTGGGCAATCGACACCGTCAGGTCCGCCGCCTGCTGTGCTTCTTCAGTCACTCCCGGCCCCTCCTGGCCGAAGAGCAAAAGACAACGCTCGGGCAACTCAACGGTTTCGATGGGTACGGAGCCCGGCACGTTGTCCACGGCCACCACAGCCAGGTCATGCTCGCGCGCCCAGCTAATGACCTCCGACACCGTCTCGTGGTGCAGCAAGTGCTGGTAGCGGTCAGTCACCATCGCGCCGCGACGATTCCAACGCTTGCGCCCCACGATGTGCACGGCCTCCACCAGGAAGGCATTTGCGGTGCGTACCACGGTGCCGATGTTGGAGTCATTCTCAAAATTCTCGATGGCGATGTGCAACGGATGACGACGCTTATCCAGCTCCGCGACGATAGCCTCCATCGTCCAGTAGCGGTAAGCATCGACGACATTGCGTCGGTCGCCCTCATCCAAAAGCTGCTCATCGTATTCTGGGCCGGTCGGCCGAGGTTCGTTCGGGTGCTCCTGCTCCCACGGCCCCACCCCGACACGAGCCTCAAACCACTCCGTCGGCCCCTTCCCGGGCTCAGGCGCGGTCAAGAGTCAACAGCCCCTCGACCAGGAACAACTGCGCCATGGTGTAGGTGTCCATCACTGCAGCATTCAGAAGCTTGCCGACGACGCCCTCCTCCGCAAACATCTTTCGAGCCATCAGTAGCGTGTCGGAGATAAGGAACAGGTTGCCACCGTGACCTAGGCCGTAGGTGGCATCGGCAATCGGCAGGCCGGTCTGCTCATCAGTTCCGACAGCACCGGCCCCCTCCAGCAGTACCGGGTCATCGGCCAGTGCAGAAGTCACGGCCAGCAGCGGACCGTATCCAACTGCAGCGGGCAGCGCCTCTGGCTTTACAGCACCGACCAGCGGTACCGAACCAGCCCACAGTGGGAAGCGAATGGCAGCACGCAGCGCGCTAATGCGAGCTCCGGCACGCCACAGCAGCACGTGGTAGGCAACCTGGTTAACTGCGAACGGCACAGAACCGCGGTTCAGGTTCGGCTTGTTCGGCATGAGAATCAAGTCGCCCAACCAACCGCCGGCGAGGCCGATGAGCAGGGTGGTCGTCGTGAAGCGAGACGTCTCGTGGCGACGGCGCCAAACATTGGCCGCTAACAGTGGCATGAGGACAGTCTTGGAAACTCGACGTGGAGTCTCCCAGCCGAAGGCGCTGGAGACAACGTTGACCGCACTGGCGGCAATGTAGCCGGCGCGTTCCGGGGCACGGCGGGTGTCGGAGCTCGCGCTGGCGATACCGGTGAGTGCGCCGAGGCCCTCGCCCGTGCGACGCACAAACATGTCAGCGACGGTTTCCTTGGTGCCGGGGAGTTTGGTCGTAGTGAGCTTGGACAAGAGTCCTGCACGCTTGGTAGTCATGGGGATGTTCCTCTTTTCGTGGGACTGCGTTGGGGCGGGTGAGCTGGGTGAGGCTCAGTGAGTTGAGTGAGGCTCGGTAAAAGCTCTAGCGCTCAGATTCTTAGGCCAGGCCCAAGTCATCCAAACCGAGCAGGTAACGGTACTCCAGGCCTTCACCCTTGATGACCTCGTCGGCGCCCGTCGCGCGGTCAACCACAGTGGCTACACCGACAACCTCGGCGTCGGCCTCGCGTAGGGCAGCTACGGCCGTCAGCGGCGAGTTGCCCGTCGTAGTGGTGTCCTCAACAACCAGGACCTTCTTGCCCACAATGTCCGGCCCCTCAATGCGGCGCTGCATGCCGTGCTTCTTGGCTTCCTTGCGTACTACGAAGGCATCAATCGGACGTCCTTCGGCGTGCATGACAGAGGTGGCCACCGGGTCCGCGCCAAGCGTCAGACCACCGACGTGCGCGTAGTCCCAGTCGGCAGTGAGCTCCCGTAGCAGGGAACCAATCAGGCGCGAGGCCTCATGATGTAGGGTGGCGCGGCGCAGGTCAACGTAGTAGTCAGCCTCACGTCCAGACGACAGCGTGACCTTGCCATGGACAACCGCCAGCTCCTTGACCAGCTCGGCCAAACGCTGCAGCTTCTCCTGATTGACATTGCTCGTGTGGGTGCTCATCTGAGGTTGTCTCCTAAATAAACGACTGTGTGCTCAAGGATATGTCTGGTTCTACTCGTCCGCGGAATCAGGGGTTGCGCCTTTGTCCTCGGATACAGATTCGGTGGGGTTGTCGCTGCTGTCGAGGTCTGGGGCGGCGTCGGTAAAAATACTGGCGGGCTTCACATTTGATCGCACTACACGTCCCCGGCTCGAGCGCATTCGGCTATGTTCGGGATCCTCACCAAGCGCAGGAATCTGCTGGCCAGAATCCCCAATGTCCTCCGACTCACCAACGTTTGCCCCCATCTTTCGTGCCGTTGACCGCGAAGGCAGCGCCGTCGGATCAAGCGGTATATCCCGCGTAGGGCGCCACGACGAGCCGTCAATCGCCTGCACCACCGTGGGTTGTGCATTGCTTTGCGACGACCACTGCGAATCATCCGTGGTTGCATCCACGGTGGCAGCAGACGAGGACGAAGGAGAATCTGCGTAAACAATTTCCTCAACGTCCAGCGGCTCTTCGCCCTTGCTATTCTGCGCGCTGTGACTCTGGGCATGCCCGTTCTGTGAGCTGAGATCCTGCGATTCGTGGTTAGCAGAACCGTTGCGACGCTGGTCTGGTACCGCGTGCAAGTGCCCACGCCCGGTTCCATCCGAAATCAAGGAACCAGAGTCAACGGACTGCTCGGTGAGCTGCAAACGAGTGGGATCCCACTGATTTGTGTCCGGAGCGACAGTTTCGCCTTCCGCCGGTGGCAACCTGCGCGCAATGTCGGAGAAGTCCGACAGCGATGCCAGTGCACCGTCCCAGTCCTCTGGCACTGAATTATCAATCAGCTGAGCCAAGGACCAGGAGTTTTCGGACCACATGCGGGTAATGGCCGGGTGCACGTCGGCAAGTATGCGGGTTGCACGGTCGTCGAAGATGCGATGAATGAGCTCTGGGTCGGTAGCTGCGACTACCAGGCCGGCTTCGGTGGCTACGTGAGGCAGCGTCGTGCCGCCGCTGCGGCGCAGCTCGAAAACCTCATCGCTGGATACAGAGCGGCGGATGGCGATGGTGGTGATGCCACCGACATCGGCGAGGTGCATTTCCCGGCCAAAGGCGAAACCGGAGACCACGGCCTTGGCATCGCCGTCTGGCGTGCGCTGCCAGTACGACGGCAGCTCATGGTCCACACGGTTGTAGACAGAATTACGTTCCTGCGCCCAGGCCTTCCGCAAGTGACGCACCCGGCGACCGCTGATACGTCGACGGACAGGAGCCACTGACTTCTGCTGGGCGCGCTGCGGTTGCGCGCGCTGGGTGGGCTCTGTGGGCTGGGCGGGTTGGGTGACCTGAGTGGCCTGGGCGTGCGCCGCAAAATCGGATGATTGCGGCACTTCGCCGGTCTCGGTATTTTCGACCGACGCAGCCTGGAATTCTGTACCGTCAACAGTTCCAGTGCGAGCGTCAGCAGCGGTGGTGCTGTTGGCCTCTGTGGCACTGGTGTCGCCCACTAAACCTGTCTCGGGCTCATCCACGGTATCAGTATCTTCGGCAGTCACTGACTCGGCTGACTCCGCGCCAGCCCCTGTGCCAAACTCCGCGCCGGACTCCGCGTCACTTCGGAGAGTCCCGTCCGTTCCCGCATTCAGGTCAGCTGCTGTTCCCGATGTTTCGGAAGCCCCCGAGTTTTCTGTTGCTTCGGACATTTCAGCAGGGGCCGCCGATTCGATTCCCGAGACAGATTCAGGCTCCGCCGGCATCATTTGCCCAGCTGAAGTACCCAGTTCTATCGTCGAAAACTCAGTTTCAGAGTCAACTTCAGCGGCACCATCAGTCTCAGCGACAACCTCAGAGTCAGCGCCAGCTGCGACATTCGGTCTCACCACAGAAGCTGTCTCAGAGCTGCCCTGCTCTGAAGAATCCGGCTGTTCGGGCACAACATCTTCTGCCGCCACACCGGTTACTTCGCCGGCGGAGTCCGAGGGCTCGTCGTAAAGCGATGGCGACGAAGGAGACGCCACAGCAGTCTCACTTGTGCTGCGACGGCGGCGGTCGACAACGAACAGCGCGACTGCGGCGATGATGAGGATCGCTGCGAGGGTGAATACTAGGGGAATCATTAATCTCCTAGCTTAAGCCAGAAGCCGTTCTATTTGGTCAGCGACAATATGCCGTCCCCCGTCTGGCGCAATGCCAATGCCCGAGGCGAGAGCGTACAGGACTCTCTAGAACCGTAAGGGCGAGGGGAAATATCCACATGGACGACACATCAGGGGTTCCCTGGAGGGTCGCCCTGCCCCGGACACATGCGAGTCCGGCGCCGCTTAGAAACGGACGATAGGCAGGCTCGGATTGCCAGCCCACTGGGACCAGCCTCCGACATACAGCGAGGCGTCAGTAATGCCCGCTTCTTCCATGGCCTGAATGAACAGTGAGGAATGAAGACCGGAACCGGAGTAGACCGCTACATTACGACCGGCTTCGATACCGACGGAGGCAAAGCGCTCACGGAGCTGCTCAACAGGCAGGAAGGAGCCGTCGGCATTTTGCAGACTGCGAGCCGCCAGGTTCACGGCGCCCGGGATGTGACCTGCCTGCAGATCGACGCGCTCACTGCGACCTTCAAAGCGGCTGGGCTCACGCGCATCCACCAAAATTCCACGTTCAGACCAGGTGCGTACGTCGTCGAGGCTGGCAACAGGCATATTGCCCTCGCTCACCGCAATCGTTCCAGGCTGCGGCAGATTGCCGGGACCGAAGGCAGTCTCGTTTCCATCTGCTTCCCAAGCAGCTAACCCGCCGGTGAGGACACGCACATTCTCCAGACCCGCCCAGCGCAGAATCCACCAAGCACGTGACGCGAACAGCCCATCGCCCGCGTCGTAGACGATCACCAGATGCTCCGAGCGGACTCCCCAACGACGGACGGCATCGCGCACACGCTCGATATCCGGCAGCGGGTTGCGACCAGCTTCTCGGCTGGGAACACCCGCTAGATCCAACTCGGGATCACAAAACACGGCCAGAGGGATGTGAGCCGTAGCGTAGGAGTCATATGGTTTTTTAGCGCGCGACCAGCGTGCGTCAACGACGACGATGCGACCGCCACCGGCAATCTTGTCACGAAGCTCTTGTACCGAGATGGATGTTGTCATAATCCCGGATTCTAAATCGATTGACTTGGTAGCGCGATATGTACGTTATTAAAACTAGGAGCTCGGGAAGATGTCTGAAGATGCTGCCCACCTGGCCGTTTTCATCTCAAACGCAGGCCATGGAATCGGCCGTGCCACCGCAGAAAAACTGCTTTCCTGCGGCTAAACCGTCGGAGTTGTTGACGTCTCTGCTCGAAAATGTCAGCACTGACGGCACCAAGCGCATGGGTATTCGCATCACACCAGCTGATGTCGCCAACGCAATCGTCGACTGCATCAACCAGAAACAGGGCACGATTACTAAGGCTGACTTCCCCGTCAGCCTGCCGACAAAACTGCTGCACTATGCCGCCAGCGTCGGTGCCCCTTTCCTCAACCGCTTCATTAATGCAAAGCTGACTACGAAACGGAAGATCAGCCTCTAAGCCAGGACCCCGCTCCCTACCCGACTACCCACCGGGATCCTGTCCCGTCTCGCCATTGCCATCCGCTGTGTCCCCCGCCCGTTTCTCTCGCGCTTTACGACGCAACCAGCGCCCCGGACTATCGAACGTATCGGGGTCCTCATTGGATTCCGCTTTTCGGTTTCCTTCCTTGCCTTTCGGGGCCACCCAGACCACACGATTAGTAGAGGCCGGCTCGCACTCCCCACTACCCTCGTCCCCTTCGTCAGTTCCTAGAATCTCCGGCACCTCATCCGGCCGAAGCGTCCACCAAGCATTTTCATCACATCGAGCATCATCGATCTTTCGATGCGTACCCGGATCAACCAACGTGAGATTATCCAGATCAGTGCCACCACCGGAAGACCACGACTTCACATGGTGAACATCACACATAGCTCCCGGAGTGCCCATGCCCGGCGCGGAGGAGCCTCCTTCCTCTCCAAGAAGGGCCAGATACTGTGGCAAAGTCCCCAGCCTGCGGGACCGACCAAAGTACAAGGTCTGTCCCTCATTCCCCAAGACTTGGAGGAACGAATTTCTATCAACCATCTGTTGCACGGCCTGACTAATGGAAATTCGCACTCCCGCATCAGAGACCGCTTTGCCCGATCCAGGAAGTACAAAATCTTTCCCATCAGGCAAGGAGACTCCAGCTAGCGCTGCCACATCTGCGATATGCGCGACGGTGACCACCGATGTCGTCCCCCGCGCCGGCTGAAGGTCACCGCCTGGTTGAAAACCCCCATTCACCGCCGCTTCCACGGCATCATGAAAACGCTGCTCCGGATTCCTCTGGTCATCGGCACCTTCTTCGAGTAACCCGCCAGGGCTCGCATGATCCGCCTGCAGCCTTTTGAGCACCGCTGCAAACGAAGGCGTAACCACACCGCTCAACCGGCTCATGCCGTCCGGCCCCTGAGCACCGATTTTTAGGCTTCGTTTCCGAGCGCGGTCCTCATCCGTATACGGGTCATCAACCCCCAACATCGCTCGCAGGCGGTTCGGCAATTTATTGAGATCATCAACACGGATTTTGTCCACTAAATCTGCAATGTGCTTGTCCAGCAGCCTAGACAGCTGTGCATGCTCCGTTGCCGGCAGCTCACGAACGGCTTTGTCAATCTTCGAAACAGCATCCGCACCGACAACACCTTCCTCAACTTTCTGACGAAGGTTCGGCATTCGCACATCCTCATTCGCCGGAGCAAACGGATCAACATTCCTACTCAGGCGCCCTACGACGTTGATACGCTGCCTCGCTTCTGCTCGCGAGATTCGCATCTCCTGCGCTAGCCACGCAATCTTTCGATGCTCCGCGCTGGGCATCCGCCCCTTCATGGTCTCCACATAAGTCGCATCAATTACTGCGAGTCGTTTTCGCGCTTTCTCAATCGACTTATATGCATCGTGCGCATGATCCGGCGCAAGTACTTCGAAGTTCTCTACGATGACTGTCGACAGAGCTTCAAACTGCGCAACCGCATCTAAAACCTGAGATGTCGAAAGCGGTCCACTGCCATTTGGCACCGATGGTGTAGACATTTCCCCCACCCCCTTTTTAAAACGCTAGCAATCCGAATCCCCAAATGGACTAACTAATTTCCCTCCCCCACATTATCGCACACCCATTCGGCACCCCACAACCCCTCAGCCAACTTTTTCGAATCTTTTTCCGAAACACTGCCGCACTTCCAGAGCTTGAATACCCCACCATCCGCCCTAAAAACCCGACCAACCCGCCCCCCCAAAAAAAAGAACTGCACCCGAAAGCCTAAAACCGCACCACCATCACATCGTGGTCCGGGAAGCTCGAGCGCCCCACTAGCTCAAACCCCGCCTTCACATAAGCTTTCGCCGCCCGCGGGTTGGCATCATGGACAGCCAGACTAACCCCCGGGTACCCCAGCTCACGCGCATACTCAAGAAGCCCCGCAATCATCGGCTGCGACAGCCTGCGTCCGACCACACCCGGACGCAGCGCAATCGCTACTTCAGGAATCCCATTTTCCACAAAACCGTACCCCGGATCGTCCTTCGTAAACGTACGCAGCCAGGCCGCCCCCACCGGCACTTCATAGCCCTCGCATTCTTCGCTTGACGACGAATCCCCGCGCTCCAACCATTCCGCCTTAATGGCGGCCGCGCTGTAGGCGACCTCGCGAGAAACTCTCGGCTCAAATGGGTCAGTGCGGGTCATGTCGCTACTGAGCGACTCGAGGTCAGCGTCGTCAAGCGAAGTGGCGAAAAGGATAACCCCGCCCTGACTCGCATCCCATTGGTCGACGTATTGGCGCCTCGTGACTACATAATCTTCCGGCAGTGGCTGACTTTCATCTCCGAACGTTTCCGTTAGTTCGTCCATCCAGGCAATGAAGGGGCGGTCGGAGTCTGTCGCTGGTCGCCACTGAAAGTTAGTCATATTTGCGCACTATACCGGCGCACCCCAGGCCGACCGGAATGCAACAAGCCCACGCGATCGGCCGCAAGGGACATAAGCCCGGACAACAAAAGCACAAAAAAGGGGCAGTTCAGGAGAAAAATCTCCCAAACCGCCCCAACAAACGGACAGCCTGCTGAACAGGTATCGCCCTGAGGATTGGGCGCCCTAGACCCGGGCTACGCCGTCCTCGCCATAGCCGACAACCTTCAGCGACTCCCCATCGTCAGCAACCGTAACCTCTACTCGGTCACCATCGCGAACATCGCCCGCGAGCAGTCGACGTGCCAGCTCATCGCCGATTGCCTTCTGCACCAGGCGACGCAGCGGACGGGCACCATAGGCCGGGTCGTAGCCGCGCTCCGACAGCCAATCCAGTGCCCCATCGGAGACATCCAGCACCAGACGACGTGCAGCCAGACGCTCCGCCAGGTTGCGAACCTGAATGTCCACAATGCCGCGCAGCTGCTCGGAGGTCAGCGGATCGAAGATCACTACATCGTCGAGACGGTTGATGAACTCCGGCTTGAAGGCCATCTTGACCGCATCCATGATCTGTTCATGCGTACCACCAGCACCGAGGTTGGAGGTGAGAATCAGAATCGTGTTTCGGAAGTCCACGGTTCGACCCTGACCATCAGTCAGGCGCCCCTCATCGAGCACCTGCAGGAGCACATCGAACACGTCCGGGTGAGCCTTCTCAACCTCGTCGAAAAGCACGACGGTGTACGGACGGCGACGAACAGCCTCGGTGAGCTGACCGCCAGCGTCGTAGCCGACGTATCCGGGAGGGGCACCAATCAGACGAGCGACAGAGTGCTTCTCGCCGTACTCGGACATATCGATGCGAACCATCGCACGCTCATCGTCGAAGAGGAACTCCGCCAGCGCCTTGGCCAGCTCCGTCTTACCAACGCCAGTTGGACCGAGGAACAGGAAGGAACCAGTCGGACGGTTCGGATCGGCAACACCCGCACGCGAACGGCGGACAGCATCGGAGACAGCCTCCACAGCGGCATTCTGACCAACGACGCGACGGCCGAGGTTGCGCTCCATTTCCAGTAGCTTCTCGGTTTCGCCCTGCATCATCTTGCCAGCCGGGATACCCGTCCAGGCGGAGACAACCTCAGCGACTTCCTGAGGCGTGACCTCCTCCTTGAGCATGGAGTTTTCCTCTGCGTCAGCGACCGATTCCTCGGCGGTCTCCAGCTTCTTCTCCAACTCAGGAATGCGCCCGTAACGCAGCTCTGCGACGCGCCCGTAGTCACCTTCGCGCTCAGCCTTTTCGGACTCAGTGCGCAGGGCATCGAGCTCTTCGCGAACGGAGCGAACATCATCAATCGAGGACTTCTCGTTCTGCCAGCGAGTCTTCAGAGCGTTGAGCTTCTCGCGCTCATCTGCAAGTTCCTCACGGAGCTTGTCCAGACGCTCCTTCGACGCGATGTCAGTTTCCTTCTCCAGGGCCATTTCCTCGATTTCGAGGCGGCGCACGATGCGTTCCGCGGAGTCGATTTCCTCCGGCGAGGAGTCAATCTCCATACGCAGACGCGATGCGGCCTCATCAACCAGGTCGATAGCCTTATCCGGCAGGAAGCGGGATGTGATGTAGCGGTCCGACAGCGTTGCTGCAGCCACCAGCGCGGAGTCCTGGATACGAACACCGTGGTGGACCTCGTAGCGTTCCTTCAGGCCACGCAGAATGCCAATGGCGTCCTCAACGCTCGGCTCACCGACAAAGACCTGCTGGAAACGACGCTCCAGCGCAGCATCCTTCTCGATGTACTTGCGGTACTCATCCAGAGTCGTCGCACCGACCAGGCGCAACTCACCACGAGCCAGCATCGGCTTAATCATATTGCCCGCATCCATCGAGCCATCACCTGTGGCACCAGCGCCAACGATGGTGTGAATCTCGTCGATGAAGGTAATAATCTGACCGTCGGATTCCTTAATCTCGTCCAGAACCGCCTTCAGGCGCTCCTCGAACTCACCGCGGTACTTCGCACCGGCGACCATGGAACCTAGATCCAGGCTCATCAGCGTCTTGCCCTTCAGGGATTCCGGCACGTCACCTGCAACAATGCGGCGTGCGAGCCCTTCTACAATGGCCGTCTTACCAACGCCCGGCTCACCAATGAGCACAGGGTTGTTCTTGGTGCGACGACTTAGGACCTGAACCACGCGACGAATCTCCGCATCGCGGCCAATAACTGGGTCAATCTTGCCCTCACGTGCCCGCGCGGTTAAGTCCGTCGCATACTTTTCCAGAGCCTGGTACTGCTCTTCTGGATTTTCCGTTGTAACCTTCCTCGATCCACGCACGCTAGTCAGCGCGCCCTTTAATGCCTCGGCAGTAGCGCCCGCCGACTGCAGCACAGTTGCCGCCTCCGACTGGCCAGTTGCTACACCGATAAGCAGAATTTCCGTGGAGACATACTCGTCTCCAAGCTCGCCCGCCAGCTCCTCGGCAGCGTTCAGTGCATTAACGGCATCCCTATTAAACTGCGGGTTCGCCATATTCGCCCCGCTTGCCGACGGGTACCCCGCGACCAGCTCCTTAGCGCGGGTCAAAACCCCGGAAGGATTAACACCCGCTGCCTCAAGCAGCGGAGCCGCAATACCCTCCTTTTGCTCCAGCAGCGCTACCAGAATGTGCCCAGGCCGAATATCCGGGTTACCCGCACTGGTCGCGGCCTTCATAGCTTCCTGGAGAACTTCTCCAGTCTTAGTTGTTGGTGTAAAACTCATAACTTGCGCCCCTTTGACTCAACTTTGTCATTCACTACCCATAACGTATTTAGCCTTGAGTCTGTTCCACTCAACTTCAAATTTTACAATTTCATACTGTGATTCACGCCACATCCACAGCGAAAAGGATTGCGCTCGGCAGCGTCGTTAAGCGCAGTAGCGCACCGGAAAGCACTAGAAAACATTGGAGAGCTCCAGAAACCACGCGCGGACGCACTCCAATACACCGTCCGACGCCCTCACCAGCGCACTCCCGCCTGCTTCGACTTCCCCCATGTGAGTGATGGGCGGGCAGCGCACTCATACTGTTTTGGTTACCCTGGTAGATGACATTCCTTCATTCTCACGAAAGGACTCGAATGAACATCGAGCAGGCACGTCAGATGACTGAGGGCAAGGGCTTCATCGCCGCTCTCGACCAGTCCGGTGGATCCACCCCGAAGGCTCTGCGCCTGTACGGCATCAACGAGGATCAGTACTCGAACGAAGATGAAATGTTCGACCTGGTTCACGAGATGCGTACCCGCATCATCACTTCCCCGTCCTTCAACTCTGAGCAGATTATTGGCGCGATTCTCTTCGAGCAGACCATGGATCGCGACATTGAGGGAATCCCGACCGCTCAGTACCTGTGGGAAAAGAAGGGCATTGTCCCGTTCCTGAAGACTGACAAGGGTCTCGCCGACAAGGAGAACGGCGTTCAGCTTATGAAGCCGTGCCCGGGTCTGGATGAGCTGCTGGAGCGCGGTGTCGCTAAGGGCATCTTCGGCACCAAGATGCGTTCCTTCATTGCTGAGGCAAACGAAGAGGGCATCAAGGCCAACATTGCTCAGCAGTTCGAGTTCGGCAAGCAGGTTCTGTCCCACGGTCTGGTTCCGATTCTGGAGCCGGAGGTCGACATCAACGCTGCTGACAAGGCAGAGGCTGAGGACATTGTCCTGCGCGAGCTGCTCGCCGGTCTGGATGACCTGGCTGATGACCAGAAGGTCATGATCAAGGTTTCCATCCCCACCAAGGATGACCTGTACAAGCCACTGATTGAGCACCCGAAGGTCATGCGCGTCGTTGCCCTGTCCGGTGGCTACGAGCGCGAGGACGCCAACGAGCGCCTGTCCCGCAACCACGGCATGATTGCTTCCTTCTCCCGTGCACTGTCTGAGGGCCTGTCTGCTCAGCAGTCCGACGAAGACTTCAACGCAACCATGGCTGAGTCCGTCAAGGGCATCTACGAGGCTTCGATTTCCTAATCGTCCGCTGTGCATTTGCGCTTCGCTGTGCATCTGCGCTTGTGGGCGCCTCTAGGTAGCCGCTAGCGCAACTAAAAACTCCCGCACCAGGTTTTCTTGGTGCGGGAGTTTTTTTAATCGCGCCCCTGGTAGTCAAATACCGGCAGCGACCAGCCACGCCACAGCGCCGCTAGTCGAATGAACAGCGCCGACAGTACAGCGCAGATAATGTTGATGCTCTCGTGCAGGCCAACCATGTCGAGCACGTAGTAAAGCGTCGCCGCGACGACTGCGATGGAGGCATAGAGCTCCTTTTGGAACACCAGTGGGACGCGGTCACACATCAGGTCGCGGAGCACACCTCCAAACGCACCGGTAAGAACGGCGCCGACAATAGCGATGATGACACCGTGCCCCATCTCCATGGCCACGCGGGCACCGATGATGGAAAACGCCGACAAACCGATCGCGTCAGCGACCAAGAACACGACTCGGAAGTGCTTCATCAGGAAGTCGGCCAACAGCACCGTGATCAGTGCGGCACCGACGATAACCAGCAAATATTGTGGGCTTGCAACCCACACCAACGGATAGTGGCCGAGAATGACATCTCGCAGGGTGCCACCGCCGATGGCAGTCATGCACGCAATTGTTGAAACCCCAAAGAGATCCATGCGCATTCGACCGGCCGCTAGTGCGCCGGTGACGCCTTCGGCCGTAATTCCAATGACCCAGAGGATGTGGAGCAGCATGATAAGAAATATAAAGGACTTCGCCCGAATCGGTAGAACTGTCGGCTAAATACCCGCTGTCTTCGCTCCCCCACTCCTGCTTTCAGCTCGGCTCGGCCCTCTTCATTGCTTCCCAGCTAGCCCTGATCGCGAATCTCCAGCACCGGAATCGAGCGGCGAATCCGCTCCACCTCCGCCACATCCGCATCAGCCACGAGTAGCTGCGGACCGTAGCCCGCCGATGCAATAACCCCGCCGTCCGCATTGACCAGCATGGAGTGCCCCGCACCGGTAGGCCCCTCATCCTTACCCGCGGCCTTAGCCCCACCAGGCCGCGCCGCATCAACGGCCGCGATCACGCAAGTGCTGTCCAAGGCACGTGCCGAGACCAGAGTCTGCCACTGCGTCACCTTGCCCGGACCATCATTCCACGATGCAGGCAGCGCGATGACCTCCGCGCCCAGGATGGCCAGTTGAATGAATTGCTCCGGAAACCTGATGTCAAAGCATGTCGCAAGGCCGAGGGCGACCGACGATCCGTCGGCAAGCGGGACATCACACACCACGTGCGCGTTGCCCGGCGCGACGGTATCGGATTCGCGAAACCCGAAAGCGTCGAAGAGGTGGAGCTTGTCGTAGAACTCGACACCGGGGCCGTCCTCATCACGCCAAGCCAGGAGCAGCGAATTGAAGACGCGGTGCATCGTCTTACCGTCGCGCTCCACTTCATCTGCCGGGCGGAACATGCCGACTACCACGCTGATTCCGGCATCGTGAGCGGCCTGCGAGACCTCTGCTACAAACTTATCGCTGCTGGACTCCGCCACCACGTCAAGACGACCGGAATTGAACGCCTTCATCGTGGCCTCGGGGAAGACTACCAAATCGGCATTTTCCTGTACCGCCCGCGCGATGGTCTCCTTCACTGCGTCTAGATTTTCTTCAACCGATGCTGACAATTCTAACTGAGCCAGTGCAATACGCATGCCTAAATGCTACCGACTACCCCGGATTGACTGTCCTGAAGTTATCCACAGGACGTCGCCGTGCGTTGCTATCGCTCAGAGTTATCCACAGTTCGCTGAAGATGCTCTTCCGCTGCCTTTCGCCACCCAGCAGAATCAAAAACATGGCCGAACACATCACAGTCAATCCAGCTCAACTATCCGCCTTAAGCCGCTCTTACCAGCAGATTTCCACTCGTATTGATGGTCTTTCCACCATCGTCGCAGCTGCCCCGGGAAGTGCCGACCTCACCTCTGCCTTGCCCGGCTCACGGATTGTCCCCGCTGCCTCCACTACTTGTGGGAAGTGGTCGGAATCATTGCTTGCCGCGTGCACAAACATCGACGTTATTGCGCAGGCTGCCGATGCCCTCGCGGTCAGCGCTCTCGCGCACGAGCATGACCAGTCCGCCGCCTTGGAAAAGCCGTCATGGTCACGGTAGGCGAAGCGCTGCTGTGGCGTGTGGATTCGCTGGAGATCCTCGCCCGGGCGCTGCGTTCCGGGGCGCGCGCCCTCACCGATTCCGCCGACAGTTCCCAGGGCGCACTCAACGCGCTTTCAGAGGATGACTTCGCCGGCGACAACCGCAGCGCCGCCGAGGCTTCTGTCACCCGCAGCTCCACGCGTCTGCGCCGGAGCAGCGTAGCGCTCGAACGTCTCGCCGCCTGCTGCAGCGATACCGCCGCCATGCTTAACGACGTCATCCGCGAACTTACCGACGCGGTAAACCAGGCAACCAACCTGGGGTTTCAGGTGAATCTGGTTTCTGGTGCGGTGACTCCGCCGGAGGGCATGCTGTCTACGATTGCGCGCAGCCTCGTTCATCCCAAAATTCCTTCCGGGCCTTTCACCATGGCCGAATGGCGTGCAACCTCGCAGCTTCGGATTCAGTCGGCCTTGGCTGAACTCAACCGACTCGATGAGAAGGCGGCGGACGCAATCTCAGCTCTTTCACCACTGGTGGCAAGCGGAGCTAGTGGCTCGGGTAGATTGCAGCGATCGCAGGCTGGTAGTGGTACTGGCATCACTAGCGACAAAGGGATTGACGGTGGTTGGGACTTGGAAGTTGGGAGCGGATTGGCTGGGGCGTATTCGAGTAGCCCGCTATCAGAGATAGATGCCGCCATGTCCACTCGCGCCCGGGCTTTGGGGCTGCCTCCTGGACAACTATTGGAGTCCTCGCCTGGACATTCTGCGATTGCGTTCGGTGACGTTGAGCGAGCATCGACTGTGATCACTCTCGTCCCCGGTACCAGCTCTAGCGCGGAGGACGCTAGCAGGCAGTTCGAGCGTGTAGCCGCGACCTTCCACGCCGCCGGTGGAGATCCGGAGGATGTGGCGGTGGTGTTGTTTTCCTATGACGCGCCACCCAACCTCCGTGAGGCCATACGCACCGAGTATCACAATTTTGCTGCAGAGCGGCTGCAGCACTTGCAAGCCGGTTTGATTGAGCGTTCCGGTGGTGTCGATAGCGGTGACACTGCAATTGCCGGCGGCACTACCGCCCATGCCCAGTCTCCTACTCAGCGGCACGTTGTCGCCGGCTATAGCTATGGGGCGACGGTGGTCTCGCAGGCCTCTCTTGGTAGTGGCCTCTACGCGGATAGGGTGCTGCTCATAGCTCCGCCAGGTGTTGGCCCTGGACTGGAGCGTGCAAACGACATGAAACTGCTCAAGCCGGACGGTACAGCCCGACCCGAATATGAAAATAGCCACCGTGTGGCGGTGGCGACGTCCCCGATGGACCCCATTCGTATTCCTGCCGAACTGGGGATTCATGGGAAAAACCCGGCGGATAAAGACTTCGGCGCATACACACTCAACCTGAGTGAGCGTGGCCTGTCCATGCGAGACTTGGCCGAATTCATGGTCACTCCCGTGCAGGATATTCCTCAAAAGTATCGGCACGTTCAGGGCAACCCACACATCGAACACTACTTTGACGATGAAGTTTTCACCCGCGAGACCAACCGGTGGCTAACTGATAGCTGACCGGCGTCTCAGATCAACAGTTGCTTATCCGCGGCCCAAATTAACAAGCCAAGAGAAAACGGACTAAGCAGCCGACGCTGCTTAGTCCGTTCAATCACCCGTGTGGGTTATCCTCCCCAACACGATCACCTCTGCGCCCGCGCCGCGTGCGCGGCTCCCACATCACCACGGCCGTAGAGCGTGGGACGTGAACCAGTTCGCCACGCGAGCGGCGAGCCTGTGCCTTTGCCTGGTAGAGCTGCTCTCTCAGTTCTGCATTTTCCTGCTCAAGCGAATCCACCCTCTCAGTCAGGTCGATGATGGCCTTAATACCGGCCAGGTTGACGCCGTCTTCCTGACTCAGACGCTGAATCTCACGCAGCAGCGCCACATCGCGTTTAGTGTAGCGCCGACCTCCGCCGGAGGTGCGCTGCGGAGTTACTAACCCGAGTCGGTCATAATTACGCAGCGTTTGCGCATGCATGCCGGCGAGATTCGCAGCTACGGAAATGACATAGACCTCAGTTTTGTCGGACATTACTTCGCACCTGCCCAACCCTCACGAGGATTGAACCCGCTAGCACGCTCCGCTTCGACGTAGGAGCGCAATGTCGAAGTGGCATTGTCATCCAAATTGGTCGGTACCTTCACGCGCACGGTCACTAGCAGATCACCCGGAGTGCCATTGCGCTTTGGGATACCCCGACCGCGCACACGCAGTGTTCGGCCATCGGCTGTGCCAGCCGGCACACGCACGCGAATCTTGTCACCCAACGTCGGCACAGTAATGGTGCCGCCGAGTGCGAGTTCGCCGAAGCTCACCGGCACCGTGACCTCAAGGTCATTGCCGCTGCGGGTGAAGACTTCATCCGGGCGAACATGAACGGTGACAAAGAGGTCACCGGCCGGACGCCCTCGCAGTCCCGCTTCACCTTGGCCAGCAAGACGAACCTTCTGGCCGTCCACCACCCCTGCGGGGACGCGAACGGTGATGGTACGACGGCGGGTGGTCACACCGGTGCCGTTACACTGCGAGCAGGGATTCTCAATGCGAGTGCCCTGGCCACCACAGTCCGCACACGGACTGGAGAAGCCGAAGGCCCCCTTTTGCTCCTTGACATACCCCGAACCGTGACAGGTCGTGCACGTCACCGGCGAGGTTCCCGGCGCTGCACCCGAACCATTGCAGTTCGTGCATGGCGACGGGTTGGTGAGCTGCAGCGGGATGGTGACACCTTGGGCGGCCTCGCGGAAATCGAGCGTAATCTCTGTCTCCACATCCGCACCACGGCGGGCCTTCTGCCGCCCGGCAGCACCAGCGCCACCATTGCGGTTTACGAAGCCGCCCAGGAAATCACCTAGGCCACCTGCACCACCAGCATTGCCACCGAATCCGGCACCTCCGCCGAAGAGATCCGACACGTCGAAGTCGAATCCACGTCCACCGGCAGCACCGGCTCCGCCGGCACCTGCGGCACCGGGGAATCGGAAACCACCTGCGAGCGCTGCACGCAGCTCATCGTATTCGCGGCGCTTGTCCTCGTCACCGACCACCGAGTATGCCTCGGAGATTCGCTTGAACTTATCTTCAGCAGCCTTGTTGCCCGGGTTCTTATCCGGGTGGTTCTCCCGGGCTAACTTGCGGTAGGCCTTTTTAATCTCGTCGAGTGACGCAGACTTAGAGACGCCCAAGTCAGCGTAATAGTCCTTATCTGCCCATTCCCGTTGAGTCATGGTGCATCTCCTCCTTTCAAAAAACTAATTCAAAGAAATCTGCGTCACTTGTGTCTCCGCTACTGCGGATCGCCGATGATTACCATCGCCGTACGGATGACACGGTCATTAATGCGGTAGCCCTTGCGCAGCACATTGGCTAGAACCTTGTCATCCCCCTCGGAGAGATCCTGGACAGCCTCGTGGATGTCCGGGTCGAATTCCTCTCCTGCAGCACCAAACTCCTCAACACCCTGTGCGGTCAGCACGCCGCGGAACTTATCCGCGAAAGCCTTCAGCGGGGTGCCGTCTGCCAAGTCGCCGTGCTCTTCAGCCCGGTCGAGGTCATCAGCCAAAACCAGCAGTTCTCCAGCCAGCTTTGCCTTTGCCTGTACGCGCTCGGCCTCACGGTCTCGGTCAACTCGACGACGGTAGTTTGCGAACTCCGCCGACAGGCGCTGCAGGTCCTCCGTACGCTCATCCAACTCACGCTGGATGGCTGCGACTGGGTCTGCAGCTTCCTCCGCGGCGGTGTCGCCGGCGGCATTTTCGGTCGCCGGCTCCACGTCGTCGTCAAGCTTGGCCTGCTCGAAGACCTCGTTGACCTGATCGGCCAGGTTGGCCGGCTCCTCCGGGGTGGGCTGGTTTCCCTGATCCTGGTCAGTCATTCTTACTTGTCCTTCTCATCCTCGTCGACGACCTCAGCGTCAACGACGTTGTCGTCAGCGTCAGCGGCCTCAGCACCCTCGGCTGCGGTTGCACCCTCAGCTGCCTGAGCCTCGTAGATAGCCTTACCCATCTCCTGGCTCTCAGTGGACAGCTTCTCGACGGCGGACTTGATGGCCTCGATGTCGGAGCCCTTCAGAGCCTCGTCGACTTCCTTGGCAGCCTCTTCAACGCGGTCGCGGATGTCCTGGGAGACCTTGTCCTCGTTCTCCGATGCGAACTTGCGGGTCTGGTAAGCCATGGACTCAGCCGAGTTGCGGACTTCCTGCTCCTCGCGGCGCTTCTTGTCCTCGTCAGCGTGCTTCTCAGCGTCCTTGATCATCTGGTCGATCTCCTCCTTGGAGAGGCCGGAGCCGTCCTGGATGGTGATCGTGTTTTCCTTACCAGTGCCCTTGTCCTTAGCGGTGACGTGGACAATGCCGTTGGCGTCGATGTCGAAGGTGACCTCAATCTGCGGGACACCACGCGGTGCCGGAGCGATTCCGCCCAGCTCGAAAGAGCCCAGCAGCTTGTTGGCAGCAGCCATCTCACGCTCACCCTGGAAGACCTGAATCTGAACGCTCGGCTGGTTGTCTTCAGCAGTGGTGAAGGTCTCCGAACGCTTGGTCGGGATAGTGGTGTTGCGCTCGATCAGCTTGGTCATGACACCGCCCTTGGTCTCAATACCCAGCGACAGCGGGGTGACGTCGAGCAGCAGCACGTCCTTGACCTCACCGCGCAGAACGCCGGCCTGCAGAGCAGCACCAACTGCGACAACCTCGTCCGGGTTAACACCCTTGTTCGGCTCACGACCACCGGTCAGTTCCTTGACCAGCTCAGAGACTGCCGGCATACGGGTGGAACCACCGACCAGCACGACGTGGTCGATATCGGAAACCGGAACATCAGCGTCAGCAATGACCTGCTGGAACGGCTTACGAGTGCGATCAAGCAAATCGGAGGTGATGCGCTGGAACTCAGTACGGGACAGGGTCTCGTCCAGGAACAGCGGGTTCTTGTCAGCATCAACGGTGATGTACGGCAGGTTGATAGATGCCTGCTGCGAGGAGGACAGCTCAATCTTGGCCTTCTCAGCAGCCTCACGCAGACGCTGCAGAGCCATCTTGTCCTTGGTCAGGTCGATGCCGTTGCTGGACTGGAACTTCTCAACCAACCAGTCAACGATGCGCTGATCCCAGTCATCGCCACCGAGCTTGTTGTCACCAGCAGTTGCGCGAACCTCAACAACACCGTCGCCAATCTCCAGCAGGGAAACGTCGAAGGTACCACCACCGAGGTCGAAGACCAGAATGGTCTGCTCCTTGTCGGACTTCTCCAGGCCGTAAGCAAGTGCAGCAGCAGTCGGCTCATTAACAATGCGCAGAACGTTCAGGCCAGCAATCTGACCCGCTTCCTTGGTCGCCTGACGCTCAGCATCGTTGAAGTAAGCCGGAACGGTAATAACCGCATCAGTGACGTCGTCGCCCAGGTAAGACTCAGCGTCGCGCTTCAGCTTCATCAGCGTACGAGCGGAAATCTCCTGCGGAGTGTACTTCTTGTCATCGATCTCGATGCTCCAGTCAGTACCCATGTGGCGCTTGACCGAACGAATAGTGCGATCAACGTTGGTGACAGCCTGGTTCTTAGCGGACTGGCCAACCAGGACCTCACCATTCTTTGCAAATGCAACCACCGACGGAGTGGTGCGCGAACCCTCAGCGTTCGCAATCACCTGAGCCTCGCCGCCCTCGAGGACGGAGACACAGGAGTTCGTCGTACCCAAGTCAATACCAACAGCGCGTCCCATGATGAATACCTTTCTAGAAGAGTAAAAGAATTGCCCTTAAGTCTTACGCGCTCAAGTCTGCATTGCCGTAGAAAATCTGTCAAGCAAACTTGAGTGTGTCCGACTCAATGTTTGTCATGCTGTGCAACGGACTATGGGGCAAAGTTATTCCCACCCGACTCAACTTTTCTAGAAGATTTACCATCAACTCAGGTCAACGCAATAAAAGATTTTTCAATTTGCTTAACGACGGCACCCTTTTGCCAGTCTTCCCCGCCACACATAGGTAGCTCTTCCCGTTTTCAGGCTCTCCTTTAGCCCACCACCGTGAGACCAAACTGAGCCAACAGCGGCTGCAACGCAGTCGCTCCCGAGTTCGTGGCATCTTCCGTAAACATGTACGCGGTAATCCCCACCGCATAAATCTTGGTTGAATCCGATGGATCCACGGCCCAGATTGCACCACCGGAATCACCATGATCAACGATGCCGTCATAGGAAAAGGCCACACCACTTTCCACCGAACGGAATTGACCGCAGGAAATACCGGTGCGGTAACCAAGTCGACAAATCATCGGCTGCGTCGCAGTAAGCCAGTCAGGGTCAGCCGATCCAACCACTTGCACCCCTTCAATCGGCGGAGTACCGGTGACAAATTCGGGATTAACGGTCAGTTCGATTAACGCGTGATCAACACCTGCTACAATATTGTCAAACTGACTCCAGACAAATTCTCCGACCTGGTACGTCTCGCCCTCGGAATCTTCGATGTACACCAAATCCCCTCCTTCACCGCAGTGCCCTGCAGTGGCCATATAATGCCGATTTGGTTCAGCTTCGTTGAACACCCACCAGCCAAAGGAACACTCCGAGGCAGTGCCATCTCCATGAAGAACGGAGTACTTTCCGCCGGGCATGATGCTGCCCACATTTTCCAGGAACTCCCAGCCTTCACTGCTGTGCATAATCTGGCGCTGAGAGTTGTCATTCTGATTGAGAGGGTTGGACGCGACACTGCGCTGAGCATCACGATTGCCGCCGATAGCTGAGGCATCCAATGCGTCGGCCACGTTTGACGACGGCGCCTGCGTTGCGATGCCACTCTCGCCCATTTCAGCAGCCCCCGTTGAGTGGGTTGAGTGGTCAGCCGCGCTAGCGACATCCTGCGCTGAATCAACTACCTCACCACACGCGGTCAGCGACACCAACGCAGCACCTACAGCAGCCAACACACTAGCGCGCAGCTTTCGGCGAGCATTGCCGTTGCTACGAGATTTATTGCCGCTGTTTCGATCAGCCGCGTCAAAGGAGGTACCGAAATTTTCAGATTCGGTGAAATTGCCAGACAGACGCTTAGCCATTTTTATCTCCTGCTGCTCAGTAGGCGCTTTGCATTTCACTGACTTAGAGTCCGCAGGAGGCCAAAAGGTTCAAAAATTTGAAATTTTCTCCCCTGGGGTAGCCAAAAGGTTAAAGCAGAGAATTGAAAACCAAGCAGAGGTAACAAGCTAAATTTGTGAGTGCTTCCGCGGTTACCAGCTCATCCATGCCAGCCCCTGCAACGACTAACCCGCATTTACCGTAATTAATTAGTTTCGTCGTTGCTCTGAGCCAGCGTCAATCAGCTTTTGGAAACTCCGAAAATGCATTTCCGACATGCCTTAGGCAGGTCGAGCCACGTACTCGTTCCATATTTTTCGTATACAAGGAGTTTTCGTGCCTCAGAATGCACAACGACACCATTTCCCCTTTTTCCGTGGGCTCGCAGTAGCGTCGGCAAGCGCCGCACTAACCCTCACCTTCCCCGCCATTGCATCCGCACATGTGCATGCAACCCCGTCGTCTGCGCCAATTGGCGGTTACGCCGATCTGGCTTTCGGTGTCGGTCATGGCTGCGACGGTTCGCCAACGGCGAAGGTAGAGTTCACCATCCCGGAGGAGTTCGAAAAGGTCACGCCAAACGTGAATGCGAACTGGGATGTCACAAAGGAGTCGACTGGCTCCGGTGAAAATGAAAAAGTACAGAAGGTCATCTACACCGCAAAGACGCCACTGCCATCGGACCTGAAGGATTCTCTAACGCTCAGCGTGAAGGTGGCTGATGACGCGAAGCCGTCGACGGTTAAGGTGCCGACACTGCAGACCTGTGAAAAAGGGTCGATGAACTGGGCTGAAAAGGACCACGATAGCGATTACCCGGCCCCAACCGTGGACCTGGTTGAGAAGTCGGAGGACGATGAACATAGCCACGGTCACGACCACAGTCACAGTCATGACCACGGCAATAATCACGGCACCGACGAGACAGAGCACAGCGATAACCACTCGGATGACATCGAGCATTCCGCAGCTGCCACCAGCGAGGATTCCAGCAGCACGCTTGGCGGCTGGGGCCTGGGACTCGGCCTCGTGGGCGCGCTCACCGGTATTGCCGCATTGGTAGTTTCACTGCGCAAGCGAGGCTAAATCGCTTTGACGTTCCTTGAAGAGCTTTCCTGCTTTCACCGACACGGACGAACCATTGAATTTTTGAAACGGTTTTTCTAAGCGAATAAGGATTCAAGGGTCTGGTTTCCGATAGTTAATTGGAACCAGGCCCTTTCATCATTCCGCGACCAAACACCCTCTGCTAGAAAGCTACCGGCCCTCCGGTCCAACCCATGAGGAGCAGCTCAACCTAGCGGGCGAGTCACTGGAGAATGGTCAAATTAAACTGCTTAATCAACGGAGATAGAGCTGCGGCACCATTTGAAATTGCGTCATGAGGGAAGCCGTAACTTGTCATCCCCACTGCATAAATCCGGTTTGGGTCTTCTGGATCCACAGCCCAAACTGCCCCGCCAGAATCGCCATGGTCCGAAATATTTCCGAAGCCGAACATGTAGCTCCCCACAGTCTCTTTGTAGGGGCCACATGAAAGCCCACTACGGTACCCAAGACGGCAAACGCGAGGTTGTTCTTGCTCAAGCCATTGAGGACTTGCCCAGCCCGCTAACTCCGCACCCTTGAGCATGGGAGTGCCGTGAACATACTTAGGGTCAACAGTCAACTCAATCAATGCATGATCTGTCGGATTGTTCTTAGCCTCCAGATCGAGCGAACTCCAGACAAATTGTCCGACTTTATAGAACTTCCCTTTTTCATCCTCTACGTATACGTTGTCTCCCTTGTTCCCGCAGTGCCCAGCACTTGTAATGTAGTGTCGCCGGGGTTCATCCTTGTTGTACACCCACCACGCAAAAGAACAAGATGAAGTCGAATCATCAGCACCCTTCACAAGAAAGCGAGCTCCCGGCGCAATAAGCGCTGAGTTTTCGAGGAACTCCCATCCTTGACTATTGCGGTAGATTTTCTCATTCTCTGGATTACTAGGCTCCAGCTTGGTCGAACCATCACCCATCCCCTCAACATCGGTGCCCGATTCCGCTGTACCGGTGTCTGATTTATCGGCACTATCACCGGGTTTTTCCATCCCCGAACTGGGCGCACTAGTCGAAGATTGGCTGTCATCGCCCTGAGACTGCTCTGCATTTTCTCCCTGCGAAGTTGATGTTGCAGAGCTTTCTCCGACCCCCATAGCGTTTTTCAAAGAATCTGCATCACATGCAGTCAGCCCCACTGCCAGCAAAGCCGCAATTGTTGAAGCCCAAACTCGTTGCTTGAATGACTTGCCCCTCTTACCGTTTCCCTCGGTGACCAAACCGACACTCGATGATGTAAGCGAGCGTGTCTCCATTTCCGGATTCATATCAATACTCCTGTGGCGCTTAGTCATTTCACTCGATGGACCCCACATATGCCCGCGGATGCAAACTTTTGCGTAGGTTTTCGGTCATCTGATGAGCTTTTGTCGCGATTGGACTGCTAGCTTCGTCGTAAGCATAAGAGGAAACCTTCCATTTGGCATCAAAAGGTGAATAAGTTTTCGGCACTTTCTTATAACGTCGTTACTCCAGCTCCGCCCATAAGACGCCACAAAATAGATTCCCGACCGCGCTGACCTACCCTGCCGCCGCTTTCCCACCCAGGAAAGCGGCGATGCAATCGTCGTGAAGCCCCACCCAAATCCAGCCTCACGGGTAACCTCGCTTACAACCTGATTTCTATTACCGCTTTGGAGACACGAATATGTCCGAGTACACCAACATCCTCACCGAAACCCGCGGTCGCGTCGGCATTATTACCCTGAACCGCCCGAAGGCGCTGAACGCCCTCAATCACAAGACCATGGAAGAGATCGGCGCAGCAGCCACCGCTTTCGACAGCGATGCAGGCATTGGCGCGATTATCATCACCGGCTCCGAGAAGGCGTTTGCCGCAGGTGCGGACATTAAGGAGATGGCGGACAAGTCCGGCACCGAGATGTACATCTCCGATTGGTTCGCACGTTGGGATGTTCTGACTTCCGTCCGCACTCCAGTTATCGCCGCCGTCAACGGCTACGCACTGGGCGGTGGCTGCGAGGTCGCCATGATGGCGGACTTCATCATCGCTGGCGCTAAAGCCAAGTTCGGCCAGCCTGAGGTTAACCTCGGCATCTCTCCGGGTATGGGCGGCTCGCAGCGCCTCACTCGCGCAATCGGCAAGGCCAAGGCCATGGAGATGTGCCTGACCGGGCGCATGATGGGTGCCGAGGAGGCCGAGTCCGCAGGCCTGGTCGCCCGCGTCGTCGAACCGGAGGCGCTTCTCGACGAGGCCTTGAAGGTCGCCGACACCATTGCGTCGAAGTCGCTGGTTGCCACTACCCAGATTAAGGAACAGATTAACCAGGCCTACGAAATGACGCTGTCGCAGGGACTGCTCTTTGAGCGTCGCACCTTCCACTCCCTATTCTCCTCCAATGACCAGAAGGAAGGCATGGCCGCTTTCACCGAAAAGCGTGAGGCAAACTTCACCAATTCCTAAGAGTGCGCGGGGCGCGGGGGCGCAGGCGTGTGCCGTGCAGGAGGTGCGGGGTGCGGGACGTGTGCGCGGTAAATGTCGGCGCGAACGCCCACCAGCGCACCACACGCACGTTTTTGCCAGCTTTTTGTAGGAAGTAGCGCCGAATTCGCGGTTACTTCCTACAAAAAGCTGGCAAAAACATTTCAAGGGGGGGGGGGAGGCAAGGCCGCACCGGGGCCAAGACCGCCCAGGGAGGGGCCGACGCTGACCGCCGACCTCCCGCCTACCGCCCTACCCCTTCAGACCGGGGAAGTCAGTGTCCGCGTACTCGGTCGAGGCCTTGGACTCGCCGCCATCACTGGCGTGGATCTCACCTTCGCGTTTACGCAGGTCAACACGGCGAATTTTGCCGGACACCGTCTTCGGCAGTTCGTAGAACTCAAGGCGGCGAATCCTCTTGTACGGTGCCAGATTGTCGTGGCAGTACTTGAGGATCGACTCCGCCACCTCAGCGGACGGCTCGGCGGACGCCACCAACGCAACATATGCCTTAGGCACTGCCAGACGAATCGGGTCCGGCGACGGCACTACCGCCACCTCCGCCACCGAGGGATGCTCGATCACCACGGATTCGAGCTCAAACGGCGACAATCGATAGTCCGACGCCTTGAAGACGTCGTCGGCACGCCCAATGTAGGAGATGTACCCGTCGGCGTCGCGCTCGGCGATATCGCCCGAGTGGTAGTAGCCATCGGCGAAGACTTCGTCATTCTTCTCCGGCGCTCCGTAGTAACCCGGCGTGAGGCCCACGGGCCGGGGGCGAGGTTCAGGCAGATCTCGCCGGTGTCTCCGATTTCGCCGGTCGCGGGGTCAATCAGAACCACATCCATGCCTGGCAGCGGGCGACCCATCGACCCCGGCTTGACCTTCTGGCCCGGCGTGTTGGCAATCTGAACGCTGGATTCCGTCTGCCCGAAACCATCGCGAATGGAGGTCTTCCACGCCTGCTCCACAATGTTGATGAGCTCAGGATTCAGCGGCTCACCTGCAGCAACGAGCTTCTTCGGCGGGGTCTTGAGCCGGGTCAGGTCCGCCTGTACCAGCATTCGCCACACGGTCGGCGGGGCGCAGAAGCTGGTGACGCCCTCCTCGGCCATCTTGCCCATGAGCGCGGCGGCGTCGAAACGCGTGTAGTTGTACAGGAAGATTGTCGCCCCCGCGATCCACGGCGCGAAGAAGTTCGACCAGGCGTGCTTCGCCCAGCCGGGCGCGGCTACGTTGAGGTGCACATCGCCGGGCTCCAGGCCAATCCAGTACATGGTGGACAGGTGCCCCACTGGGTAGGAGGTGTGCGTGTGTTCGACAAGCTTCGCCTTGGATGTCGTGCCGGAGGTGAAGTACAGCAGCAGCGTCTCGTCGGCCGCGGTCTCCTGCTGCGGGGTGAAGCCCTCCGGTGCGGTGTGCGATTCACGGTAGAAGACGGTCGGGTGCGCGCCTTGCGCCGGCTTCGCTTCCGAGCCGACCTGAATGACGGTGATGTCTGCGTCGACGCCGTCGAACTTCGTGGCATCGTCCGGGTTGACCACCACCCAGCGCACCTCGGCGCGCTCCACGCGATCTTGCAGGTCCGCTGTGCCGAGCATTGCGGTCGCAGGGTTGAGCACCAGCCCCGCCTTGATGCAGGCGAGCATTGATTCCCAGAGTTCGACCTGGTTGTTCAGCATCAACATGACGCGGTCGCCACGGCGGGCGCCGAGCCCGAGCAGCCAGTTCGCCAGCTGGTCGGAGCGCCGTGACAGTTCCGCGAAGGTGCGCCGAGTAGCACCGCCGTCGATTTCGGTGATAACCAACGCTTCCTTGTCCGCGGTCGCGGGGTCGGCGCCGCGGCCGGCTTCAAAATTCTCGCCACCTCCCGCCCAGGCCCCATGCGCGAGGCAATCATCTCCACCGTGCTGCCCACCGCCACCGTCGTCGACTATGAAGAGCTAGCTTCGCTTGCCGACGTCGTCATCTTCGCGGTCCCGAATACAGAGGTGGCAAACTTCGACCTCTCCAAAGTGCGCGGAACAATTATCGACGCCACCAACCCCTGGGAGGCCACCGGAACCAACTCCGCAGAGTCCGTAACAACGGCGGACCTCGCCAAGCGATCCCCAGGGGCCCACATCGCCAAGACGCTAAACCACGTCTCCTATGAAGAACTGATTAGCGACTACCGAACCCCGGAAGAGATCGCCGAGGGCGCACCGCGCCGAGCAATCGCGGTCATGTCGACTGACCCGGCGGCCCTCGAGGCCGCACGAGCAACAGTCGAAGCCTTCGGATTTGAACCCGTGCCCGTTGACGTGAGCGTCGGCAAGCGATTTAGGCCCGACGGCGACCTTTTCGGAGTGTGGCTATCTGCAGATCAGATGAGGCAGGCGGTCGAGGAATAGAAGCGCCAACTAACTCCTGGGGCTAGTAGCGAATGGCCATGCGACCATCGATCTTGCCCTGGCGCATCAGCTCGAAGACGTCATTAATCTCATGCAGCGAGCACTCCTTAACGGTCGGCTTGACCAGCCCGCGGGCGTAGAAGTCGAGAGCCTCGGCCATATCCTGGCGCGTGCCGACAAGTGAACCACGAATAGTGAGATTGCGGAAGACAATGTCGAACACACTCGCCGGGAACTCCCCCGGCGGAAGGCCATTGAAGACAATGGTTCCATCGCGGCGCGCCATACCAAGAGCCTGGCCGAACGCATCCCTATGGACAGCAGTGACCAGAATGCCGTGAGCTCCACCATCGGTATAGGCCTGAACCGCCTGGACCGGATCCTCATCCTTGGCGTTTACCACGAACTCGGCACCCCACTCCTTTGCGTGGTCGAGTTTGTCTTCCGCGATATCCACGGCGATTACACGCATACCCATCGCCTTGGCGTACTGGATCGCCAAATGCCCCAATCCACCGACGCCGGAGACCACCATAAACTGACCCGGCTTCGTTTCGGAAACCTTGAGGCCCTTATATACAGTCACGCCGGCGCAGAGAATCGGCGCAGCCTCCAGGTAGTCCACGCCCTCCGGTATGCGAGCGGCATACCGCGTGTCGACCAGCATGTACTCGCCAAAGGAACCGTCCTGGGTATAGCCGCCATACTCGGCGTCGTTGCACTGAGTCTCACGACCGGTCCGGCAGTACTCACAGTCGCCACACGCGGACCACAGCCATGCATTGCCGACAATGTCACCCACGCTGACCGAATGCTTTCCAGGACCGAGCTCGATCACCTCACCGATTCCCTCATGCCCCGGAATGAAGGGCGGCTCCGGCTTCACCGGCCAGTCCCCCTCTGTCGCATGCAAGTCAGTGTGGCAGACGCCGGAGGCAATCAATTTCACGAGCGCCTGATTCAGCCCCGGCTTTGGCAGATCGACGTCGCGAACATTGAGGTTTGGCCCGAATTCATCAACAACTGCGGCAGTGAACTGGGAGGACTGCCCAGAACGGACACGGTCTGGCTGCACGGAGGTCATAATCAATCAACTCCTTGACTGGTCGGAAAACAACTGACGTGCAACCCCACGCTTTTTAAAAACGGTTTGCATTAGTATATTTCGTTTCGTTTGTAAAACTGTGGGGCGCAAAAGTCAGCATACAGTGACGCACGCCACACTGTAAACCCTTATTTTTCTAATGAAACATATTTAGAGCATGATCAGCGGACGGAATTAAGAAACCCATTCGTTGCGAAAATCGCCGAAAACGCGCAGGTTACACCGCATAGCCATGATTTCAGCACTAATTACGGCGTTAGTTATGTACACGTCCTTGGCTCGTGATACAACTCACAAGAGAACTATTTTCACTCAGCCATCACCCTGGCTGAGCCAGCCTAGAAGGAACATTATGAGCGTGCTCAACCTCGCCGCAGCGACGGCTGACACGGCGATTCCGGAATCTACCGGATTCACCGTCGCAGTCGGCGTTATTGGCGTCCTGTTGTCCCTGCCCTGCTGGTTCATCTTTATCAAGGGATTCACCCATATGGTGAAGACCATCATGGTGGGCCAAAAGACATACGGTCACACCGGTGAATGGGGAACCCGTATTTGGACCATGATCCGAGAGATCGTCGGTCACACCAAGATGGCCAAGAAGCCCGGCGTTGCTGTGGCTCACTGGTTCGTCATGGTGGGCTTCCTCCTCGGCTCCCTGGTGTGGTTCGAGGCTTACATTCAGACCTTCTGGCCAGCCGGTGGTTGGCCAATCCTCAGGAATCTGACCGCCTGGCACTTCATCGACGAACTGCTCGGCCTGGGCACCACCCTGGGCATCCTGGCGCTAATCATCGTCCGCCAGACCAACCTGGGCAAGGAGCGCCTGAGCCGCTTCTACGGCTCCAACGCTGGTGCTGCTTATTTCGTCGAGGCTGTCGTCCTCATCGAGGGCCTGGGCATGATGTTCGTCAAGGCAGCCAAGCTGGCTACCTACGGCGACTCCCATCACGCCGAGGTCTGGAACTGGGCGAACTTCGTCACCGGCGGTATCGCACAGATTCTGCCGGCCTCCGAAGTCATGGTGTCCATCTTCGCGCTGATTAAGCTGCTGTCCGGTATGGTCTGGCTCTTCGTTGTTGGCCGCAACCTGACTTGGGGTGTCGCATGGCACCGCTTCCTGGCATTCGCCAACATCCTGCTCAAGCGCAACGCTGATGGCTACAACGCCCTCGCTAGTGCTAAGCCGATGACCTCTAACGGCGAGATTTTGAACCTGGAAGAGGCTGACCCAGAAGTTGACTCCATGGGTACCGGTGTGGTCACCGACCACTCCTGGAAGGCTCTGCTGGACTTCACCTCTTGTACTGAGTGTGGCCGCTGCCAGGAGCAGTGCCCGGCATGGAACACGTCCAAGCCACTGTCCCCGAAGCTGCTGGTTAACCAGCTGCGTGACCACGCTTACGCTTCTGCCCCGTACCTGCTGGCTGGCGAGACCATCGAAACCGCTCGCGAGGGCGAAGGCGCTGGCGCAGCACTCCTGACCAAGCCGCTGGTTGGCGACGGTGACGAAGGCGTCATCGATCAGGATGTCCTGTGGTCTTGCACCAACTGTGGTGCCTGTGTCGAGCAGTGCCCGGTTGATATTGAGCACATCGACCACATCGTCGATATGCGCCGCTACCAGGTTCTGGTCGAGTCGGACTTCCCGACCGAATTGGCTGGCCTGTTCAAGAACCTCGAGACCAAGGGCAACCCGTGGGGTCAGAACGCTTCCACTCGTGCCGACTGGATTAACGAGGTCCGCAAGGAAGGCGTCGTCGTCCCGATTTGGGGCGAAGATGTCGAGAGCTTCGACGACACCGAATACCTGTTCTGGGTCGGTTGCGCCGGTGCTTACGACGACAATGCGAAGAAGACCACCAAGGCTGTTGCAGAAATGCTTTACACCGCCGGTGTGAAGTACGCTGTACTCTCCCAGGCTGAGGGTTGTACTGGTGATTCCGCTCGCCGCGCTGGTAACGAGTTCCTCTTCCAGATGCTGGCAGAGCAGAACATCGAGCAGCTCGACGAGGTCTTCGACGGTGTGCCGCCGAAGCAGCGCAAAATTGTTGTTACCTGTGCACACTGCTTCAACACCTTCAAGAACGAGTACCCAGAGCTGGGCGGACAGTACGAGGTTGTCCACCACACCCAGCTGCTGAACAAGCTGGTTCGCGCTAACCGACTGCAGCCGGTTGCTTCCGGCCAGGGCCGCCAGGTCACCTACCACGACCCATGCTTCCTGGGCCGTCACAACAAGGTCTTCGAGGCTCCGCGCGAGCTGATTGGCGCGTCCGGCGCTAACCTCGTCGAAATGCCGCGCAACAAGAACACCGGCTTCTGCTGTGGTGCTGGTGGCGCGCGTATGTGGATGGAAGAAACCATCGGTCAGCGCATCAACGTCAACCGCACCGAAGAGGCTGTCGGCACTGGCGCTGAGGCAATTGCCATCGGCTGCCCGTTCTGTAAGACGATGATGAATGACGGCGTCAACAACGTCATCGAGGACGACGAGAAGAAGCCGGAAGTCCTGGACATCGCCCAGATGCTCCGCGACTCTGTGAAGGTCGACGGCGAGCTGCCACAGGCACGTGAGCCGGAGTGGATTGAGCAGCCAGAGCGTGGCTGGGTCGATCCGAAGAAGGCTGAAGAGGAAGAGCGTCAGCGCCTCGAGGCAGAGGAAGCTAAGCGCAAGAAGGCCGAGGCTGCCGAGAAGAAGAAGGCAGAAAAGGCTGCTGCTGCCGGCGCTGGTGCCGCAGCTGCTGGTGCTGCTGCAGGCGCTGCCGCCAAGGGCGGCGCTCCGACCCCAGGTGGCGCTCCAAAGCCTGGCGGCGCTAAGAGCGGCGCACCGACTCCGGGTGGTGCCAAGAAGGGTGCTCCAGCTCCGG